>VAXD01000137.1:0-5060 GCA_005884155.1 Actinomycetota bacterium
CGGCGCACCCGGAGTCGGCCGGGCTCGCGGTCAGCTTCGAGGTGATCGCTGTGCGAGACGGCCGGCTCGAGCGGCTCCGGCAGGCGTTCTGAGCTAGCCGTCGAAGCGAGCGAGGCTATGGCCTCGACGCAGGATGCGCTTTACCGCCGCATCGACCTCGATCTCTCCTGGTCGGAGCGCGACCTCCCGGAGCGCGTGCGGACGAAGCACGTTCACCGGTTGCACCCGTATCTCGGCAAGTTCATCCCGCAGCTGGTCGAGGCGTTGCTCGAACGGCATGTGCCAAAGGGGCGCGTGCTCGATCCCTTCGCGGGCTCGGGGACGACGCTCGTGCAGGCGCTCGAGTCCGGCTACGACGCGTGCGGCGCGGACGTGGCGGCGTTCAACTGCTTGCTGATGCGGGTCAAGACGCGCGAGTACAACCCGTTCGTGCTGGAGTCCGAGTTGCGGGAGGCGCTGGCGCGGCTGGAGTCGTTCGACGGCGTCCGGCCGGAGGGGGCGGTTTCGCGCTTCGTCCGTGACTTGGTCGACGAGTACGAGCACGCGGACGTCCTGCGGGTCGTGCTGGCGCGGGCCGCGCGCTCGGCGCGGCGGACGACGCACTTCGACCTCGACTTCCCGCGCACGCCGCAGCGCTCGCCCTACTGGTGCCATAAGCACCGGCGCGAGTGCCGGCCGGTCGGTGAGGCAAGGCGCTTCCTGCGGCGCTACACTCTCGACACGCTGGCGCGGGTGCGAGAGTTCGCCCGGCTGCGCGCGCGGGGCCATGAAGCGGTTGTTCTCCATGGCGACGCTCGGGAGCTTGACTTCGGCGGACGCTTTGACGGTGTCGTCACCTCACCGCCGTACCCGGGGCTGATCGACTACCACGAGCAGCACCGGTATGCCTACGAGTTGCTCGGGCTCGAGGACTGCGGGCCGCTGGAGCTGGGGAAAGGGACGAGTCGCGCGGCGCTGCGGGCGTACGTCGAAGGTGTGGCGGCGGTGCTCGCGAACGTGCGTGGTTCGCTGCGGCGCGGGGCTCCGGTCGTGATCGTGATCAACGACCGCCGCGAGCTCTACCCGGAGATCCTGGAGCTGGCGGGGTTGCGGCTGGAAGAGCGTTACCGCCGGCACGTGAATCGCCGGACAGGGCGGCGCGCGGGCGAGTACTTCGAAGACGTGCTCGTCGCGCGCTAGAGAAGTCACTGTTTCGTCACACGTCCGTAGCAGACACGGCACGCTTCGTTGTCTAGATTGACGACGTGCTCGCTCGAACCGTCACCCACGCCTTGGTCGGGCTCGACGCGCGACGCGTCGATGTCGAGGCCCACATCCAGGACGGAATCCCCGGGTTCGCGATCGCGGGGCTCGCCGACCGAGCCTGCCAGGAGGCGAAGCACCGCGTGCGCAGCGGGATCACGTCCGCGGAGCTCAAGTGGCCTTCGACGCGCATCACGGTCAACCTCGCCCCGGCCGAGCTGCGCAAGGAAGGATCCGGATTCGACCTGCCGATCGCACTCGCGTTGCTGGCGGCGTCGCGGCAGGTGCCCCCGGAAGCGCTCGGCGGCCATGCCGCTGTCGGCGAGCTCGGGCTCGACGGGACGCTGCGGCCGGTCGGCGGGGTTCTGGCCGCCGCCGATGGGGCTCGCGAGTCGGGGCTGACGCGGCTGCTCTGTGCGGCCGATTGCGCCGCGGAGGCGTCACTGGCGGGGATCGAGCCGGTTCCGGTGCACCACCTGGCGGAGGCGGTTGCCTACCTGCGCGGCGAGTGGCGGCCGTCTCCGCCCGACGAGCCTTTGGCGGACGCAAACGGCTCGGGCCCGGCGATTCTCGATCTCGCGGACGTGCGCGGCCAGGAACGCGCCCGTCGTGCGGTGGAGCTCGCCGCAGCCGGCGGGCACAACCTGCTCCTCGCGGGGCCGCCGGGCACCGGCAAGACGATGCTGGCGAGACGTCTGCCGGGAATCCTGCCGCGGCTGCCGCCGGAGGAGGCGCTCGAGGTCACGCGCATCCACTCGGTGGCCGGACTGCTCCCGCCAGGCCGGCCGCTCGTGACCATCCCGCCGTTCCGCGCGCCGCACCACACGACGTCCGTCGCGGCGATCGTCGGGGGCGGGCCAAGCCCAAGACCGGGCGAGGCGAGTCTGGCCCACCGCGGCGTGCTCTTTCTGGACGAGCTGGCCGAGTTCCCGCGCAACGCTCTCGAGGCGCTGCGTCAGCCGCTCGAGGACGGTTACGTCTCGATCGCCCGCGTCGGCGGCAGGCTTGTCTTCCCGGCCCGCTTTCAGCTCGTCGCGACGATGAATCTCTGTCCCTGCGGTGCGAGAGGGGATCCCGCTGCTGAGTGCTCGTGCTCCGCAGCGCGCCTGGCCGCATACGAGGACAAGCTCTCCCGAGCGCTGCTCGACCGTTTCGACCTGCTCGTGACCGTCCCGCGTCCGCGGGCGCGCGAGCTCGAGGCGGTGGCAGGCGAGGCGTCGGATGCCGTGCGTGAGCGCGTCGAGGCGGCGCGCGAGCGCCTTCGAGGCGAGCCGCTCCGGCGAACCACCGGCGCCGATGAGCTCCTCTCGCGGGCGGTCGAGCGCCTGCCGCTGTCGGCGCGCGGGCGTGCGCGGGTCGCCCGCGTCGCACGCAGTGCGGCCCGGCTCGCGGGCGCGGACGCGGTCGAGGCCGAGCACGTGGCGGAGGCGCTCTCATTCCGATCGCCGACCGAGTTGAGGGCGCGATGAGTGAGCTCGCCTTGGCCGCGTTTGCTGCGGCGACGGATTCTCATGTCGTCCGAGAGCCGAAGGAGCTCAAGTTCAGACGGTTCGCGCGCGCGTTCGACGAGGGTGCCTACCTGGCCGAGCTGGAGGCCAATGGCTACCGGTTCCTCGGCCGGTCCGACGACGCGTTTCCGGCGCTGGTGCGCGAGCTCCACGATCCGCCGCCGGGGCTCTTCCTGCGCGGCGAGGCCGAGGCCGACCTGCTCAGCGAGGCGGCCGTGGCGATCGTCGGCGCACGCTCGTGCTCGTCGTACGGGCGCCAAGTGGCACGCCAGCTCGGGCGGGAGCTCGCCGGGCCGGGGCTCGCCGTCGTCAGCGGGATGGCCCGCGGGGTCGACGCGGAGGCCCATCGCGGGGCCCTCGAGGCCGGCGGGACGACCGTGGCCGTCCTCGGTTGCGGCATCGACCGCGATTACCCGGCGGCTCACCGCGACCTGGCGCGTGGCATCTGCGAGCGCGGTCTCGTCGTCTCCGAGTACGCACCGGGCGTCGAACCGGCGCCCTGGCGGTTCCCCGCGCGGAACCGGATCATTGCGGGGCTGGCGGAGGTAGCCGTGATCGTCGAGGCCCGCGAGCGGAGCGGAGCGCTGATCACGGCCGACTTCGCGCTCGATGCAGGCCGGGAGGTGTTCGCGGTACCGGGAGAGATCACGTCGTCGCTCTCCGCGGGCACGAACGCGCTGCTTCGCCTCGGCGCGACTCCCTTGACTCGCGCGACGGACGTCCTCGCGCTCTTCGGTCTCGAGCCGGATGCGTCCGTGTCGCCGGAGCTCGGCGAGCATGCAGCGACTGTGCTGGCGGCTCTCTCGGAGGAGCCGGCCGGCGCCGACCAGCTCGGGCGCGTGACCGGTCTCGGCCCGGCCATCCTCGCCACGGCGCTGACAGAACTCGAGCTGGCCGGCGCCGCGGCCGAGATGGATGGCGTGTGGAGGGGGGTGAGGCCGCAGCGGTAGCCTCACGACATGACGAGCTCGTACTGGCTGTCGGAGCCATGGGCGGTCCCCGATGGGGCTCGAGACGACGAGCGGGTCGACGTAGCCGTGGTGGGCGGTGGCGTGACCGGCTGCGCGTGCGCCCATGTCCTCGCGGGCGCAGGGCTGCGCGTGCGCGTTCACGAGGCGCGAGAGATCGCCGGTGGCGCGAGCGGCCGCAACGGCGGCTTCGCGCTGCGCGGCGGTGCCCTGACGTACGACGTGGCGCGAGCGCAGCTCGGTCCCGAGAGGGCCCGAGCGCTGTGGCAGCTGACCGAGCGCTACCTCGAGCGCCTCGCCGAACTGGCTGGCGACGCCTTCCGGCGCACCGGGAGTCTCCGCCTGGCCGCTGATGCGCCGGAGGTCGCGGAGCTCGAGGCCGAGTACGAAGCGCTGCGCGAGGATGGGTTCGCGGTGGAGCAGCGGGCCGAGCTCGGCGAGGCGCTCGCGGGCCGGTTCCAGGGCGCGATCTTCCATCCGCCTGATGGGGCGCTTCAGCCTGCTCAGTGGGTCAGACGCCTGGCCGCTCGGGCGGCGGAGGCTGGTGCCCAGCTACGGGAGGACAGCCGGATCGAGTCGCTGGACGAGCTCGGAGCCGACCGGGTAATCATCGCGACGGACGGCTACACGTCGGGGCTCAGCCCTGCGCTCGACGCTGCAGTCACGCCGACGCGCGGCCAAATCGTCGTGACCGAGCCGCTCGAGCGAGGCGTCTTCCCCTGCCCGCATTACGCCCGACACGGGTACGACTACTGGCAGCAGACGCGCGACGGACGGCTCGTCGCAGGCGGCCTTCGCGACAAGGCGCTTGAAACGGAGAACACCGCCGAAGAGACGACCACGCCGCTGATTCAAGGGCACCTCGAGCGCTTCGTCGCGGAACTTCTCGGCAAACCGCCGGTGATCACGCACCGCTGGGCCGGGATCTTCGGCACGACCGAGGACCGGCTGCCGCTGGTCGGCCGCCTACCCGGCCGCGACGAGGTCTGGATCTCTGTCGGCTACTCCGGCCACGGGAACGTCATGGGGCTCGCGTGCGGAGAGCTCCTCGCGCAGGCAATCCTTGGCGAACCGGCAGCGGAGCTCGAGCTGTTCGATCCCGCGCGGCTCGTCACCGCCTAGGGTTCGCGGGCGTGGATCCCTGTCCGTTCTGCGAGATCGTCGACGGTCGCCGCGCGCAGGAGATCGTGGCCTCGACAGACGGCGTCGTCGCATTCCTCTGCGAGCCGCCTGCGACGCCGGGCCACACGCTGATCGTCCCGCGCCGCCACCGGGCCGACATCTGGGACGTCGACCCTGCCGAGATGGCCGAGTCGATGGAGCTGGCGCGCCGCCTGGCGCA
>VAXD01000137.1:5082-8322 GCA_005884155.1 Actinomycetota bacterium
CGGCCCGTCCGGCGAGCACGTCGCCGAGCTGGGTGACGTCGTCCTGCGCGATCTCCCCGGCCGCGACCGCGTCCGCGAGCTCGCCATTGTGACTTGCCTGCTCCCAGTCGTCGCAAAAAACGCGTGCGCGGGCGAGCTCTGCGACCGCGATCTCGGCTTTGCCCGGCCCATCTGCTCCCATCAGGCTCACGTGCTGCCCGGGGCTAAGTGACCCTTCCGGCAGCAGCACCTCGTGCCCGGGGGTCATGGTCACGAGCAGGTCGGCGGACAGCGCGTCCCCCTGGGAGCACGCAACGCTGGCGCCGAGCTCGATCGCCGCAGCTTCGGCCCGTGCCGCATCGAGATCCCAGAGCGCCACCTCTCGCCCCTGCGCGAGGAACGTCCGCGCCGCCGCGCGCCCGTTGACCCCGGCGCCGATAACCGCAGCGGTCTGCGCATCGTCGCGGCCCAGCGCCTCAGCGGCGAGCACTGCCGCCGCTCCGGTCCGAAGCGCGGTGACGGCAGCAGCGTCGAAGAGGGCGCGCAGCGCTCCAGTCTTCGCGTCGGAGAGGAGGACGACGCCCGTCACCGTCGGCAGCCCGCGAGCCGGGTTGCCGGGAAACGACGTCACCCACTTGAGCGCCGCATGGCCAGCTCCGAGCGCCGGCATGGCCCGGAAGTCGCCGGCCGGATACGCCGGGACGTACACCTTCGGCGGCATCGACCATTCCCCCCGGGCGTAGGCGACGAAGGCGCCGCGCACCGCCTCGAGGGCGCGCCCGGGCGAGACCGCCGCCTCGACATCTCTCGCTGAGAAGAACGGAACCATCCGGGGCGCTGGGCGGGCGAGCGTCCTAGAGCGACTTCAAGTCGGCGATCAGCTTCGTGACGGAGTCCTTCGCGTCCCCGAACAGCATTACGGTCTTCGGGTTGTAGAAGAGCGGGTTCTCGATCCCGGCGAAGCCGGGGTTCATGCTGCGCTTGAGGACGACAACTGCGTTCGCCTGGTCGACGTTCAGGATCGGCATGCCGTAGATCGGACTGCCTGGTTGTTGCGCGCGTCGGGGTTGACGACGTCGTTCGCGCCGACGATCACGGCGACGTCGGTACGCGAGAACTCCGGGTTCGCTTCGTCCATCTCCTTGAGCTGCGGGTAGGGCACGTTCGCCTCGGCGAGCAGGACGTTCATGTGGCCGGGCATGCGCCCGGCGACGGGGTGGATCGCATAGGTGACCTCGACCCCTTTTGCCTCGAGCAGGTCGGCGAGCTGGCGGACATCGTGCTGCGCCTGGGCGACCGCGAGCCCGTAGCCCGGAACGAAGACGACCTTGTGCGCGTAGGCGAGCATCACCGCAACGTCTTCGGCGCTTGCGGAGCGCACGCTGCCTCCGTCGCTGCTCGCCGCCGCTACCGCCGCCTCCGAGACCTGGCCGAAAGCGCCGAAGAGAACGTTCGCGATCGAGCGGTTCATCGCGCGGCCCATCATCATCGTCAGCAGCGTCCCCGAGGCGCCGACGAGCATCCCGGCCACGATCAGGACGTTGTTCTCGAGCTCGAAGCCGCTCGCCGCGACAGCGAGGCCGGTGAAGGCGTTCAGCAGCGAGATCACGACCGGCATGTCGGCGCCGCCGATCGGGAGCACGAAGAGAACGCCGAAGAGCAGCGCCGAGCCGACGAGCGCCCAGAGCAACCACTCGTCCTGGACGCCGCTGACGAGAGCGACTCCCGAGGCGGCTGCGATGACCAGGATCGCGGCGTTCACGAACTGCTGACCGGGGTACGTGATCGGCCGGCCGCCGATCAGCTCCTGCAGCTTCGCGAACGCCACCATCGAGCCGGAGAAGGAGATCGCGCCGATCAGTGCCGAGAGCACGATCGCGAGAGAGATGTCGACTTTCGGCGCGCCAGACTCGGGAAGGATCCGGTGCACCTCTGCGAGGGCGATCAACGCCGCGGCTCCGCCGCCGACGCCGTTGAACAGCGCCACCATCTGCGGCATCGCGGTCATCTTCACGCGGCGCGCCGCGACTGCACCGAAGGCGCCGCCGATCAGCATCCCGACGGCGATGGCCCACCAGCTCGTGGTGCCGATCCTGATCCAGGTGACGACGACGGCGACGAGCATCCCGACCGCGCCGATCTGGTTGCCGCGCCTGGCGTGCGCGGGGTTCGACAAAAAGCGCAGCGCGAGGATGAACGAGACGATCGGGATCAGGTAGAGCAGGTTCGCGAGGTTCGTGCTCACGTCGTGCTGTCACTCGTCGGGGGAATCTCCCGGCTCCCCAGCGCCTCCTCCACCTGCCCGCTGTCGCGGACGGGCCGCTCCGCGGCCGGCTCGCGCTTCTTGAACATCTCGAGCATGCGGTCGGTGACGACGAACCCGCCGACGACGTTCGCTGAGCCGAGCACGACGGCGAGGAACCCGACGATCCAGTCGAACGTGTCCTTGTGCGGGGCGCCGAGCACGACCATGGCCCCCACGACGACGATCCCGTGGATCGCGTTCGTGCCCGACATCAGGGGCGTGTGCAGCAGCGTCGGCACCTTCGAGATCACCTCGAACCCGAGGAAGATCGCGAGCACGAGAATGGTCAGCTCGAAGACGAGCAGCGTGTTGTGACTCACGCCCCCCCCGCCCCGATCCGAGCGACGGTGAAATCCCGTCCCGGTCGACCCAACCCAATACCCCCACCCAGGGTGGGGGTGTTTGTCCCACCGCCCTCGGCGATGACGATACCGGCGCGCGGCGCACGTGTCTGTGACGGTGGTGTGACCTTTCGGCGCCGGTTTCTCCCCAGCCGCGTGGGCGGGCAGCCCCGGCTCACGCCGGTACCTCTTCCTTGCGCGTCACGCAGGCGCCGGCCGTGATCTCGTCGTCCCAGTCGAGCACGAGCTCGCCCTCTGGCGCCAGGTGGTGCAGCAACGCGGACACGTTGCGCGCGTAGAGCTGGCTCGCGTGGAAGGGCATCGAGCTCGGGAGGTTGGTCAAGCCGACGATCGTCACGCCCTCGCGGACGACCTCCTCGCCGGGCGACGTCAGCTCGCAGTTCCCGCCCGCCTCCGCGGCCAGGTCGACCACGACCGACCCCGGCCGCATCGCCGCCACGGCGCTCGCGGGGATCAGGCGCGGCGCCGGCCGTCCGGGGATCAGCGCCGTCGTGATCACGACGTCGAAGTCGGGCAGCCGCGCCTCGAGCTCGACCTGCTGTTGCTGTTGCTGCTGCTCCGTCAGCTCGGCTGCGTACCCGCCCGCAGTCTCCT
>VAXD01000138.1 GCA_005884155.1 Actinomycetota bacterium
AGGGGCGCCGAAGACCGCCGAGAGCGTCTCCGGCCCCGGCTGGATGATGGTGTTGAGCGGCCTGAAGACGCTGCTCGAGACGGGAGAGCCGCTCGTCGGCTGAGACCACGAACCACGTCTAGCGGAGCGGACGGGCTCCCGTCCGCTCCGCGAGTGTGTCCCGCTTAAATGCGAACATATGTTCGTGTTGAGTAACGCCACGATTCTTCATGCCGACGCCGATTCGTTCTTCGCGGCGGTAGAGCAACGCGACGATCCTCGCCTGCGAGGCCGCCCCGTCCTCGTCGGGGGTTGGGTCGTGCTCGCGGCCAGCTACGAGGCCAAGGTGCACGGCATCGAGACGCCGATGGGGGTCGGCCGCGCTCGCCGCCTGTGCCCCGACGCGGTGGTGGTCGAGCCGCGTATGTCCGACTACGCGCAAGCCAGCAGGGAGCTGTTCCGCGTGTTCGAGGACACGACGCCGCTCGTAGAAGGCCTGTCCATCGACGAGGCGTTCCTCGACGTCCGCGGCATGGAGCGCGCGTTCGGGAGCCCCGCCGAGATCGCCGCGCGGCTGCGCTCCGAGGTGCGCGAACGCGTCGGGCTGCCGATCACGATCGGGATCGCGCGGACGAAGTTTCTGGCCAAGGTCGCAAGCGGCGTGGCCAAGCCCGACGGGCTGCTCCTGGTGCCGCCGCAGGGCGAGCTCGACTTCCTCCATCCGCTGCCGGTAGAGCGGCTCTGGGGCGTGGGGCCGGCGACGGCAAGGAGGCTGCACGACATCGGGGTCGACACCGTCGGCCAGGTCGCGGCCTTCGGCGAGGCAACGCTCGTGTCGGTGCTAGGACGTGCGTGGGGCCGGCACCTGCACGCGCTCGCTCACAACCGCGATCCGCGGCCTGTGCAGCCTCGCCGGCGCCGTGGCTCGATCGGGGCGCAGCGCGCCCTCGGCCGCTCGCGGAAATCGCTCGAGGACGTCGACGCCGCGCTCATCGGTCTCGTCGACCGGGTCGCGCACCGTATGCGGCGTGCTTGCCGCACCGGGCGCACGGTCGTGCTCCGTCTTCGCTTCGGTGACTTCACGCGGGCGACGCGCTCGCACACGCTTGCGTACGAGACCGACGACACGCAAACGATCCTGGCGGTGGCGAGAGGGCTGCTCGCGGCCGCAACGCCGCTGATCGAGCGCCGCGGCATCACGCTCGTCGGAGTGGCGGTCGGCAACCTCGGCGACGACGGCAACGTACAGCTGCCGCTGCCGTTCGATCGTCGCAGCGACGGCGCGCTCGATGCAGCCCTCGACGAGGTACGGAGCCGGTTCGGAACCGGAGCCGTCACGCGTGCGGTGCTGCTCGGGCGCCGCAGCGGAGTCGAGATGCCCCTGCTGCCCGACTAGCCGAACTGGATCACGCTGCGGATGCCGTCCTGGGCCTCCATCAGCTCGAAGCCGCGGTTCACCTCGTCCAGAGCGAGCCTATGCGAGACGAACGGCTCGACGTCGATGTCGCCAGCGAGCCAGCGCTCGACGAACTGGGGAACCTGGTCGCGGCCCTTGCAGCCGCCGAAGGACGAGCCGGCCACCCGTCGCCCGGTGACCAGGAAGCGCGGCACGATGTCCACCGTCTCACCCTTCCCGGCGACGCCGCAGATCGTGGCGAGGCCCCAGCCCATCCGGGCCGACTCGACCGCCTGGCGCATGACGGCGACGCTCCCGGTCGCCTCGAAGGTGTAGTCGGCGCCCAAGCCGTCCGTCATCTCCACGACCTGCTGGACGGTGTCCGGCCCGCCAACGAGCGTGTCGGTCGCGCCCTGGCCGCGCGCCAGTTCCAGCCGCTCGTCGGAGAGGTCGACGCAGACGATCCGCTCGGCGCCCTGCAGTCGGCAACCCGCGACCGCGCCGAGACCGACCATGCCGGCGCCGAAGACGACGCAGGTCGAGCCGGGTTGCACCTTCGCGGTGTTGATCGCCGCGCCGAGGCCCGTCGACAGGCCGCAGGCGAAGAGGCAGGCGCGGTCGAGCGGCGCCTCCTTGCTCACGTTCGCGAGCGCGATCTCGGGCATGACGGTGTGTTCCGCAAAAGTCGAGCAGCCCATGAAGTGCCGGATCGGCTCCCCGTCCCGCGAGAGCCTCGCGGTCCCGTCAGGTAGGAACCCGAGACCCTGCTGCTCGCGGATCGCCAGGCAGAGGTTGGTGCGCGGGTCGCGGCAGTGCTCGCACTCGCGGCACTGCGGCGAGAAGAGCGTCACCACGTGGTCGCCCGGAGCGACAGAGGTCACCCCTTCGCCGATCGCCTCGACGACGCCCGCGCCCTCGTGACGGAGCACGGCCGGCGCGTAGCCGGACGGATCCGCGCCTGAGGCCGTGAGGAACCATCTATGTGCCCAAGATCCGTGCAAGACACCCTGCCGTTATCTGGCTTCACGGCAGCGGCGAGCAAGGGCGCCTGAGCTATGGCCCACTCGTCGCTGCCTACGTGGACGACGGGATCGCCTTCTTCACGTACGACAAGCGCGGCGTGGGTGAGTCCCAAGGCAAGTGCTGCCCAGACGTATACGGACACTTCAATCTCGTCACCGCGGACGCTGTCGGCGCGGTCATGGCTGCGACGTCGTATCGAGAGATCGACCCGAAGCGAGTTGGATTTGTGGGCGTCAGCGCGGCCGGCTGGGTTGCACCTCGCGCGGCCGAGAAATCCGGGCGGATCTCCTTTGTCGCGCTCGCGAGCGCCGGAGTACTCCAGCACAGCCTCGTCGCCAAGTACGAGGAGTTCGCCGGTGGGAGCGAGAGCACGAGGCCGCGGCCGTCGGAGAAGGAAATCGCGGAGAAGCTCAGCTCATTCGAGCGCTCCGGCTTCGATCCGAAGCCGTACCTCGAGCGTTTAGACGTGCCGGCGCTCTGGCTCTATGGGAGCGGAGACCGCAACGTCCCGCCCGTCCAAAGCGTCGCGCAGCTCCGCGCGATTAAGGGCGAGCGCCACAAGGATTGGACGATCATCATCTTTCCGGGAGCCGGACATGGTCTCTTCGACGACCCTCCGACCGATCCCGCCGCCGCGCCGACTGCCGAACGCTGGGTCCGCGAGCACGTCCGTCCCTAGCTCGTGGCGGCAGTAGGCTGCCTGCATAGAGGGCGTTCTCTACGACAGGATCGGCGCCGCCTATACGGCGACTCGCCGGCCCGACCCGAGGATCGCGGACGCCATTTGGACGGCGCTCGGCGACGCCGCTTCCGTCGTGAACATCGGCGCTGGGTCGGGCTCGTACGAGCCGACCGACCTGCACGTCGTCCCGGTTGAGCCGTCGGAGACGATGATCCGCCAGCGACCCGGTTCGCTCCCGCCGGCCCTCCTCGGCACTGCCGAGAAGCTGCCGCTGCCGGCGAAGAGTGTCGATGCGGCGCTCGCGGTTCTGGCCGCCCACCATTGGAGCGACCGGTCGACGGCGTTCGCGGAGATCCGCCGCGTCGCGCGGAAGCGCGCCGTGTTCTTCACGCACGATCCCGACGCGAGCTTCGGTTGGCTCGACGACTACTTCCCCGGCCTGGCCGGCATGCGCTACCCGCGGCTCGCCGAGTTCGACGAGCTCGGCGGCGTCACCGTCGAGCCCGTGCCGATCCCGGCCGACTGCACGGACGGCTTCACCGCCGCGTACTGGCGGCGACCCGAGGCCTATCTGGACGAGGCCGTGCGGGCGAATATGTCGACGTTCGCCCTGCTCGACGAGCGCGCCGTCGCCGACGGCGCCGTCCGCCTGGCGCACGACCTCGCCGACCGCACCTGGCATCGACGCTACGCGCGGCTGGTGGCCTTCGATGAGCTCGACGTCGGCTACCGCCTCGTCGTCGCAGCGCTCACCTGAAGGCCTGGCACCTGCTCCTGGCCCCTACCCAGCCTGCGCGTTGGCGCCTATGTCACGGGGCGAAGAAGTCGATGAGCAGTTGGTTGACGCGGTCAGCCTCGTCGTGATGCACCCAGTGCGACGCGTCCGGTAGGCGCTCCACGCGGTCGAGGTTGGGTACGTCGTCGCGGTCGGGCTCGGCGAGGTCAGAGCCGAGGTAGGAGTCGCGCTCCCCCCAGATGACCAGTGTCGGCGCCGAGATCGGACGAAGCTTTGCCACGGCTTCCTTTTGGGACTGCCTGACCGAGGCGCGGTAGTAATTGATCATCCCGGCCGCTGCCCCCGGCTGTGACCATGCCTCTACGTAGCGTTCGGTTTCCTCCGGCGTGTAAGGCGGGCTCGCTTCGTGCAGGAAGTGTCGGAAGAAGTGCCAGTCGTTGGCGTGTACCACGTGCTCGGGCAAATCCGGTACCGCGAAGAAGAAGAAGTACCAGGACTTCCGGAGCTGGCTCGGGTGGTGTAGCCCCTCCGAGAGCCGCCGCGGATGGGCGGCGTTGAGGATGGCGAGCCGGTCGACGACCTCGGGGTGATTCATCGCAACGGTCCAGGCGATGGATCCGCCCCAATCGTGACCCACTAGCTTCGCCGACTCCTCGCCCAGCTCGCCGATCAGGCCGCG
>VAXD01000139.1:0-4578 GCA_005884155.1 Actinomycetota bacterium
TCGCGGCGCGCGGCCGGCTTCGACCCGTCGTCGCGCTTCCGGAGGATCAGCCAGTTCTTCTCGTCACCGGAGAGATGCGCCGGCACGAGCGCCCAGGTGCCCTCGAGCTTCTTGCCGTGCAGCCGGACGGTCAGGCCGCCGTTGCGCTTCTCCTCGAGGAGCTCGTAGGTGCCGTTGTCCCAGATCTCGACGGTGCCGGCGCCGTACTGGCCTTTCGGGATCTCTCCCTCGAAGCTCCCGTAGTCGAGCGGGTGGTCCTCGACGTGAACGGCCAGGTGCTGCTGGCCCGGCTCGAGCGGAACGCCCTTCGGCACCGCCCAGCTGAGGAGGACGCCGTCGCGTTCCAAACGGAAGTCGTAGTGGAGCCGCCGCGCGTCGTGGCGCTGCACGACGAAGATCGGATCCTTCGACTTCCGCTTGCCCTTGAAGGGCTCCGGCGTCTTCTTGGGATCGCGTTTTCGCTCGTACTCGCGAAGGCTCACGAAGAGGCTCCCGCAAGATGACCCTCGCGCTGGCTGAGCGCGATGGAGGAGTGCGAGGCAAGGACGCAGGGCGCGTTCGTATCCGGAGGATACGGGCGCAACCGAGGACGCGGCCTCGCGCCCTCCAGCGCGGTCAGACGGCTCGTGCTCATGTTGTGGGAGCCTCTATGAAGCCTTCTTAGCGCGTGAGCGCGAGCGACCCTTCTTCTGGGTGCGCTCGACCGACTCTCGAAGGGCCGCCATCAGGTCGACGACCTCAGCCTCTTCCTCTGGTTGCGGAGACGGCAGCGGCTCGCCCGCGGCCTTCGAGCGCAGTAGCTCGAGCAGCTCCTTGCGGTAGGTGTCGTCGTACTTGGCGGGGTCGAACGGCTCGCTCAGGTTCTCGACGAGCGACTTCGCCATCTCGACCTCCGGCTTGCGGAGCTGGACCTTGCCGTCGACCTTTTCCGGCTCCCGCACCTCGTCGGCGTAGTACATCGTCTCGAGCACGAGCACGCCTTCGTACGGCCGCAGCGCAGCGAGGTGCTGCTTGTTGCGGATCACGACTTTCGCGATCCCGACCTTGCCGGTCTCCTCGAGCGCACGCACGAGCAGCCGGTACGGCTTTTCGCCGCCCTCCTGCGGCAGGAGGTAGTACGCCTTGCGGAAGTAGATCGGGTCGATCTCGTCGAGGTCGACGAAGTCGCAGATGTCGATCGTCTTCGTCAGCTCGATGTCGAGCCGGTCGACGTCCTCGTCCTTGAGCGGGACGTAGCGGTCCTTCTCGACCTCGAAGCCGCGGATCACGTCCTCGTTGTCGACGTGCTCGCCGGTGTCGCGGCGCACTTTGTCGTAGCCGATCGGCGCCAGGTCGCGCTTGTCGAGGAAGTGGAAACGGAGCTCCTTCGACTCCGTTGCGCCGACCATTCGCACCGGCACGCTCACGAGCCCGAACGAGATCGTGCCGGTCCAGAGCGAGCTGCGCCATGTGCGGGTGTTTACCGTTCGCGCCATTGCGGTAACCAACGTGTTCAAAGTCGTAAGCTGACGACTTCTAAAGCTTCTCCACCCAACGGGGGGTAACGGTCGGGGCCCGCTTCAAGCGGGCCTCGACATGTGTACGGGCAGGGGAAAAGGCTGTGGAAGATGTGGAAAGACGCCGCTAAACCGCCGGTTTACGCGGTCGTCGAGAGCTGCCCGATTGTGCGGAATCGCACACGCCGTTGGCGGCGCAAGTCGTCTCCGGCGAGGCCGTCGAACAGCTCGATGGACTCCGCCAAGGCGTCTCCCAGCAGCCGAGCCGCCTCGTCGGCGTTGGTGTGCGCACCACCATCCGGCTCCGCGACGATCGCGTCGATCACCCCGAGCTCGAGACAATGGCCTGCGTCCGGCTTGAACGCAGCGGCCGCCTTCTGGGCCTCGCCTGCGTCACGCCAGAGGATCGCCGCGCAGCCCTCCGGGGAGATCACGGTGTAGATCGCGTTCTCCTGCATCAGCACGCGGTCGGCCAGTGCCGTCGCGATCGCCCCGCCCGACCCACCCTCGCCGATGATGCAGGTCACGATCGGCACGCGCAGCCGCGCCATCAGCGCCTGCGAGCGGGCAATCGCGCCGCCCTGGCCGTGCTCCTCGGCGGTCACGCCCGGGTAGGCGCCCGGGATGTCGACGAGCGAGATCACCGGGAAGCCGTGCCGGTTTGCGAGCTCCATCGCGCGCATCGCTTTCCCGTAGCCCTCCGGGTAGGCCATGCCGAAGTTGCGGTCTGTGCGCTCCTTGACGTCGCGGCCCTTCTGGTTGCCGACGAGCACGACCGTTCGTCCACGGAAGCGTCCGAGCCCGGCGACAACCGCGGCGTCGTCGCCGTGCGCCCGGTCGCCGTGCAGCTCGAACCAGTCCTCGAGCAGCCGCTCGACGTAGTCGAGCGTGTACGGGCGGTCGGCATTGCGCGCGAGCTCGACGGAGCGCCAGATCTCCTCGTCGCTCGGCTCCGCGACGATCCGCTCGAGCTGCCGCTGTAGCCGCTCGAGCTCTCCCTCGAGCCGCGCCCCGCGCAGGAGCGGCAGGCTGCGCAGCCGGCTCAATTGCTCACGGATTCGGAGCTCGGCCTCACGCGCCATTGGACGAGAAGAGCCGCAGGAGGCGCGCGACGGTCGCGCGCAGCTCGGGTCGGGGGACGATCTGGTCGACGTGCCCGTGGCGGTAATTGGACTCGGCTCGGCCGAAGTTATCCGGCAGCTTCTCGCGCGTCGTCTGCTGAACGACCCGCGGGCCGGTGAACGAGAGCAGCGCGCCGGGCTCGGCCAGGAGCACGTCGCCGAGGCTGGCGAAGCTCGCGAGCACGCCGGCCGTCGTCGGATGTGCCATCACGCTGATCATCGTGCCGCCGGAGTCGTGCAGGTCCTCGACGGCACAGACGGTCTTCGGCAGCTGCATCAGCGAGAGAATCCCCTCCTGCATGCGCGCGCCGCCGGAGGCGGTCACGGAGACGAGTGGCACGCCGCGCTCGGTCGCGCTCTCGCAGGCGCGCGCGAACTTCTCGCCGACGATCCGCCCCATCGAGCCGCCCATGAACCCGAACTCCATCACCGCCAGCTCGCACGGGAGCTCCTCGATTGCGGCGTGACCGATCACCATCGCCTCACCGAGCCCGGTCGAGAGCTCGGCCTCGGCCAGCCGCTCGGTGTAGGGGCGCAGGTCGAAGAAATCGAGCGGGTCGTCGGAGCGGAGCTCGGCCGCCTCCTCGGCGAAGCTGTCGTTGTCGGCCAGCTGGCGGATCCGCTCGCGCGCGTGCACCGGGAAGTGATGGCCGCACTGCGGGCAGACGCGGAGGTTCGCGTCGAGCTCGTCGTCACGGTAGTGCGAGCCGCAGCCGGGGCACGTGTTCGGATGCGGACGCCCACCGTCCTCTGGCGGCGCGTGCCTGTGTTCGATGGAGACGTCGATCCGCTCGGACAAGACCAGGCGAGTTTAGTCCGCCGAGTCGGGAACGGCCGCGAAGCTCGCTGTCACGGAGTGCGAAGGATGCTCAGGGACGCCTTCGGCCCCGGCTTACGAGCAGGTTGACCCGCGTTCCCTGTGGTCGCTGGGCCCGCGCGCGCGGCATCTGCGCAATCACACGGCCCTTCCCGACACGTTCCGAGTAGGCTCGTCGAACCCCTCCGACCCTGCAGTGCGCGCGCGCCAGGAGCCGCCGCGCGGCCACCAGCCTCTTCCCGAGGAGTTGCGGCACGCGACAGATCGGGGGCACGACAACATCCGTGCGCGCCGAGGCGGCGGCGGTCGAGCCGCCGACGCTGGTTGCGGTCACGATCGCCCGGAGGGCATAGCCAATGTCCGACGGCGTGAGCTTGAACGAGGCTCCGTTAGCCCCGGGCACATCGAGACAGTTGGTGTAGGTCTCGACCTCCCTCCAAGCAACCCACGAAGGACTCGCCGAGGTCTCGACGCGGACGAACTGGACTCCGTCCACAGAACCTCCGGCTGGCGCGGACCATTCGAGCACCTGCTGGTCGACTGTCCCGCCGGAGAAGTCCACGAGGTCCCGGTAGGAGTCGTCAGGCTGAGGGCCTTTTACCAGGACTCGATGGACCGTGAAGCCGTCTGGAAGCTGCGTGATCGAAAGCCTGACCTTGTTCAGCGGGTAGGGCGCCAGGAGATCGACCTCGAACCATTCCGGCGGCGAGAAGCCACTCCAGTAGCTGAAGAAGTTCCCGTCCACGGCGTCCTGCGGAGGATGGTCCGGGCGGTACGCCGAGGCCGTAGCCGGCTTGCCGAACGAGACATTCTCACCTGCATCGTCCAGCGACCCGCAGCGCTGCCACTGGTAGCGGTAGGTGGTCGGCAGGCCTTGCCATTCGCCGGTGCTCGTCGAAAGCATTTCGCCCGCGACTGGCCGGCCGGTGACAACCGGAGAAGTGATGTTCGCCGGGCGCTGCTCGGCGGTCGCCTCGGTCTTCGTCCCGGTGAAGTTGTCATTCGGAGGTGGGGCCGCACGCCCGCCCGGTGTTGCGAGGAAGATGAGCCCGACTGCGCACGCGGGCCAGAATCGAGTGACCATCAGTTTGTTATATACGTAACGAAGTCGCGCTACAACCCTGCCCTGGCAATGCGCCTAGAG
>VAXD01000139.1:4630-4868 GCA_005884155.1 Actinomycetota bacterium
GTGAAGCCGGCGCCGAGCACGGGCGACTGCTTGGCCACCCGGCGAAGCAGCTCCTCCGCTTCGTCCAACATGAGGCCGCCGGGCTCCGGCATGAACGAGCGGATCTCGCCCGGCTCGAGGGAGTCTCCGTCAAAAGCAACGTAGACCCCGTCCGCTCCGTCGAGCGCCTCATCGAGCTGGGCCGGATCGGTGCGAAGCCCGATCGACGCGATGTGCTCCTCCTCGGGTGGATCGAGGT
>VAXD01000142.1:0-885 GCA_005884155.1 Actinomycetota bacterium
CAGCGCCGATGATCGCCACGCCCCCGTTTCCTTGCATACGCACCGGCGCAAGGCTAGCTTTGAGCTAATGACGGAAGCGCTCCGGGATGCCGCCGACCGGGGAATCCGCGTACTGATCGCGGACGACGACCGCCCCTTTCTCGAATCTCTGCGCAACCTGATCGACCGGCAGCCCGAGCTGTCCGTAGTCGGATCGGCTGCCGACGGGCTGGAGGCGATCGAGCTTGCAGACGACCTCGACCCCGACGCGGTCGTGATCGACCTTCACATGCCCCTGCTCGACGGCGTAACAGCGGCAGCTCGGCTGCGCCATGACCATCCAAACGTCTGCCTGATCGCCCTCACGGGCGACGAAGCCCCGGCGCTGCACAGCGCCGTCCGCGAAGCGGGCGAGGCGGGAAGAAACGATGGCGAGGGCCGGAATCGAACCGGCGACACCACGGTTTTCAGCCGTGTGCTCTACCAACTGAGCTACCTCGCCGCGTAGTGGGCGCAGATTAGCTAACCGACTGTGAGAACACGCTTTGCGGACAGTGTCCCTCCCTACGAGGCGAGGATCCTCAGCTTCCCAAGGGCCCCTCCGGTCGCCGTTGATCGCTGCGCGTCGTTCGCGCGGTTGGCGAGGTGCGCTTCGAGGAGCCAGAGGTTCTCGAGATGCTGGCTCGCCCAGAGCAGCACGAGTGCGGCATTCACTGTTGCCCTGTCGCGACCAGCGGCGGCGTCGCGGATGCAGGTAAGGAGGCGCCGGCCGCCTTCGGCGTCCCGGATGTGCGGTGGCGGCACTGAGCGGTAGTTGACCAGTGCGTACCCGAGCGCGACATACCACGCATGGAGTGCGCTCAACTCGCGGTCGAGGTTCTCGCCACAACGCTCGAGCCGTGCAGC
>VAXD01000142.1:918-6709 GCA_005884155.1 Actinomycetota bacterium
GAGCGCCGCGACGTCCTCCACGTTCGAAGCGGTCGCGGAGCGCTCGGCGAGGTACTGCCGGAAGGCGTCGTCGAGCCGGTGCAGGGCTGCATCGGCGGAGCGGCCGGCGCGAGCGGCGTCGTCCTCAGCGTGGCCCTCGATCAGCGCTCGGGCCGTTGCGAGCACGTAGTCCGCGCTGCGCTGGTACGCGGCAGCGAGATCCTCGCGCAGGAGCTTCGCGGCTCCGCGCGGCCAAAAGAGGAGGCCGACGCCCAGGCTGACTGCAAAGCCGATGGCTACATCTTCGAGACGAACCAGCCCGACCGTCCAGCCGACGGGTTGGATGAGGTTGAAGAGGACGAACAGGACGACGGTGAAACCGGCCTGGCCCACGGCGAACGAGATCGCGCGCGGGGCGTATGCCGCGAAGAACACGGCGATCGGAAGGACGCCCCACAAGACCGCTTCGTGAGTTCCGATCGCCAGCACCAGCAGAGCGCCCAGCACGATTCCGGCGGCCGTGCCCGCGAGAGCGCTGAGAATCGACCAGCCGGTACCGAGCGCATTCGAGCGCAGGACGGACAGCGTCCCGAGCACGACCCAGAATCCGGGCTGGAGCCCCCCGCGCTGGGCGACGTAGACGGCGATGGCGAGTCCTACGGCGCCGCGAATGCTGTTCCGGAGCCAGACGGAGCGCATGCTGGCGTGCTCGAGCGCGAGCCGCTCCGGGACTTCGAGTGCCGCACGGGGTGGTACCTGGGCGAGATCGCTATCGTCGAGCTCGGGCGCGGGCTCCCCTGCCGCACGCACTGCGTAGCCCGCGACCTGTCTGGCGGAGTACGTCAGGGCCCGAATCCGAAACGGCGGCTTGAGCGCCTCGGGAATCGCGCCCTCCGGCGTGTCGGCCGGCAGCTCGGGCAAGCGTCGGACTAGCGCGCGTGCAACAGCGTCTCTTGCCTTGTCGAGCCGTTGAAAGTCGGGCCGTCCTTTGCCACCTTCGAGGCCGTCCGCGCCGGCGCGAAGCAACGCGGCTGCCGCCGCCATTGCCTCTGCGTCCTCTCGACCGGCCAGCTCTGGGTCCTGCAGTCCGTCCGGCGCCGGCGCCAGGAAGGAAAGAAGCCAGTCCAGCTCGTCGGGAATCGACGCGAGCGCCGCAGTAGGCCCCGTGGGCCCCGTCGGGCGGTGTTGACTGCTGAGGAAACGGCGCCGGAGCCCATCGACGCCAGCGCGTGCGAGGCGTGCTCGCTCGGCGAACTCCTCGGCGTCCGAGTCCAGGCAATCCGCGACCACTCGCATCGCTGCGGAGGCCTCACGGCGAAGGTCGTCCTCCTGGCGGGGCGGCCAGAGGAGCATGACCGCGCAAATCCCGGCGCCGGCGGCGAGGGCCCAGCCTTCGAGGCGATCGGGGATCGCGGAGTTCGGTGCCGGGATGGTCACGGGCAACACGAAGGTGAGGAGAGCTCCGGTTGCAGCCGCAGCGAAATAGCCGTTGATCACGCCTGAGAAGAGCGTGACGAAACCGGCGATTGCCATGGCGCCCGCAGCCAGGGCCGCGTTCCGCGAGCAGATCGTGCCCAGGGTGATGAAAGCGGCACCGACGCCCACGAGTGCGAGGTACGCGAACAGACGGGCGCGCCACGGGCCTCGAATCTCGGTGAGCACGAGAATGGCGAACGATCCGAAGGCGGCGAAGAGTGACGTCTGCGGCTGGCCGATGACCTTGTCCGCGAAGGCGAACACGGCGGGCATGACGATCGCGGCGCGGGCCGCGCTCCTCAGCGCTGCGGAGTTCAGCACTGCTGGCGATCATACGCCCGGTCGGGCCGGCAACAAGCGTGCGAAAAAAGGACGTCCGGGCCGGTGCAACCGCGCCGCGAACGTCCTTGTGACTGTGCACGCTACTGGCGGTCGCCCCTACGGGCAAGGAACGCCGTCCCGGCGCCGGTCTGAAAGTCCGCAAAGTCCGTGAAACCGCGCTCGCCGAGCTCTTGCCGCAAGCGCTCGGGCGGGACCCAGATCGGCGTCTCCGGGCCACCGGAGAACGAGAAGAGCACGTAGCCGCCCGGCGCTGTGACGCGGGCGAGCTCGTCGAAGAATGGGATCATGTTCGCGAGCGAGACAAGGTCGAAGGAGCCGGCCGCGAACGGCAGGTGCGCGGCGTCCGCGACCTCGAAACGCACTCGCTCGGCGAGCTCCGGAGGTGTCGCCCCGCGGGCCTCGGCGATCATCTCCTCCGCGATGTCCGACCCCACGACGCTCGCTGTCGGGAAGCGGCGGGCGATCGCGAAGGCCGCGAGGCCGGTGCCGGTGCCGAGGTCGAGCACGCGCTTCGGCTCCGAGGGCAGGGTGTCGAGCGCTTGGTCCAGCGGCGCGAAGGCGTCGCCCGAGCGCATCGACGTCCACTGCGGCGCGAGCCGGTCGAACTGGTACCGCGTCAGCGGTCGCAGCAGACGCCAGAACCGCGGGTGCGAGACGACCACGTTCGTCGTGAAGCGTGCGAAGCGCCGTCCGAGTCGCCGTTCCAGCTCGCTCACGGCGTGCGAAGGTGAATCCGGACCTCTTGACCGGGGCCCGCGCCGAAGAGATCGCAGGCGCTGCCACCGCTGATCGCGATTGCAACGTTCCCGTAAGCGTCCTCGTAGAGGATGATGTCGCCCGCCCGGGCGTCCGCGAACGTGCGCGCGACGATCGCGTAGTAACGCTCCAGCGCGAGCTCCAACTCGACCTTGACGCCGGGACGCACGTCGGCCTGCTCGAGGTGCTCGCGCGTCAGGTTGAGCTGCATGTTCCCGAAGTGGTCGACATAGAGCACGCTCGCCCGGATGCGGTTCTGGCCGATCTCGGGCTCGGGCACGTCCAGCCGGACGAGCGCCTGCGGGTCGACCGGCGGGCCGAGCTCATCGATTGGGATACCCCGGGCCAGATGGGCGGCGGCCGGCGAAAACAGATCGCGTCCGTGAAAGGTCCGGGAGACGCTGTCGAGTGCGTATTCCGGGTTGGCGAGCTCGTGCGCTACTGCGATCCCGCCGGTGCGCTCGGCGGCGGGGATCAGCAGACCGTTGTCGGGGCCAACGAGCAGGCGGCCGTCTCCGGTGGCGAGTGCGAGCGGCCGGCGGTGGCCGCCCACTCCAGGATCGACGACGGCGAGATGAACTCCCTCAGGCATGTAGGGGAGCGTGTTGGCGAGGACGAGAGCCCCTTGGAGGACGTGCTGCGGCGGGATGCCGTGCGTGATGTCGAGGATCTCGGCGTCCGGTGCGATGCGCTTGATCACGCCGTGGCACGTGCCCACGAAGTCGTCCCGGAGCCCGAAGTCGGACAGGAAGGTGATGAACACGGGCGCGATGCTAAACGCGCGCGGCCGACGCGACGGCCTCGACCAGGCCGTCGAGATCGTGACTCTCGGCCTCGGCGACCACTTGCAGGCCGTGCTCGCGTGCTTCACGGGTGGTCTCGGGGCCAATCGAAACCGCCGGGATCTCAAGGCCGAGCGTGGCAAAGGCCCGCGCTGCGGACGCGGACGCGAGCACAACCAGGTCGCCTTCCGGCGGCCGCTCGGGGCGAAGCGCGCGCGTGCGATAGAGGACGACCGTGTCGGCGTCGAGCGCTTCCGCCAGGTACGGCCGTGCGTCCTCCGCGCCGGCGAAGAGGACGCGGCCGGGCGGTTGCGGGAGCTCGGCGACGAGGCCCTCCTGGGTCGACGTCGCGGGGACGAGCGCCGGCTCGATGCCGTGCTCACGGAGCGCGGCCGCCGTGCCCGGGCCGATCGCGGCGACCTTCGGAAGCTCGCCTCGCCGCCTTCGGGCGAACTCCTCCGCGCCGCGCCGGCTCGTGACGACGACCCAGTCGTAGCCGGTCACGTCGATTTCCTGCGGGCCGGCCGGCTCGAGCTCGATCAACGGGCAGAGCACAACTTCGAGCCCGAGTGCTTCCAGCCGCTCCGCAAGCGGCCCAGCGGAGTCGCGGGCCCGAGTCACGATTACGCGCGCACGCCGAGGGCCGGGACCCATCCCTAACCCCCACCCACCCGGGGGAAATTCACGGTAGCGCGCAAAGGCGCACGGGTGTGTGCCGGAGGTGTGCCGACTTTGTCAATTCTGCGCGAGAGCCGTCAGCTCCGCTGCCAGCGCAGCCGGGTCGTCGCCGCTGCGCCGCTCGATCCACGCGCCGTCCTCGTCGGCCACAAGCGCGGTCAGCGTCTCGCCGTCATGGTGCGCCGCGACCGGCGCGAGGCATCCTCCGCCGATCGCGAACACGACTTCCCGCTCCGCCTCTACCCGCCGGCGGGTCTCCACATCATCGGCCGCCGCGACCAACTCCTCCTCGCCCACACGCACCTGGAGCGCAAGCGCACCCTGCCCCGCCTCCGGCAACAGCTGCTCCGGCGCGAAGCGCAGGCCAATCTCACCCGCCAGGCCAAGACGGTCCAACCCACACGCCGCCAAAACGACCGCGTCCAACCCTCGCTCCCCGCGCTTGCGCAGCCGCGTCTCGACGTTCCCGCGTAGCGGCTCGATCGACAGCGACGGCTCCAGCGCCAAAAGCTGCGCCCGTCGCCGCACCGATGCGCATCCCCGGGCGCACCTCCGAAGCGCCGCATAGCGCGTCGCGCGGATCCTCCCGCTCGAGGTACGCGCCGACGACCAGCCCCTCCGCGTCCGACGACGTCATGTCCTTCGCCGAGTGCACCGCCACGTCGATCCGCCCCGCGAGCAAGGCCTCCTCGATCTCCTTGACGAAGACGCCGCGCGAGCCGATCTCGCCGAACGGCTTCGTGCGATCCTTGTCGCCCGCCGTCGTGATCGGCACCAGCGCGATCTCGACCCCGGGCCGACGCAACCGCGACGCAGCCAGCTCCGCCTGCGTCAGCGCGAGCCGCGAGCCGCGCGAGCCGACCCGCACCAACACGCTAGGCGGAGACCTTCTCCCGCTCTTCCGCCGGCTCGGCCCGACGGCGCGCCAGCTCGGCCAGCTCGCCCGCCTCACGCTCGAGCCGCGCCAGCTTCGCCGCGATGATCGCCACCCACGCGAGCACGGCCACGAAGACGACCAGATATGCCGCCGCGACGTACTTCTCGGCTGTCGTCATGCCAACAGCTCCCGCAGCTCGCGCAGGCTCGAGTCGAGCCGCTTCCCGGCCAGCTCGACGCGATACATCGTCCCGGCCAACCCGAGCAGCGCCGCCCACGAGACGCAGAACGCGAGAAACATCGACCCCGACATCTGCGGCCCGTCCGTTGTGAAAACCGTCGGGTGGATGTAGTCGTTCGCGATCCGGATCGAGAGCCAGCTGATCGGGATCAGCACGACCCCGAACAAGGCGTAGACGGCGCACATGTTCGCCCGCGCCGGCCCCGGCTCCACCGAGTAGCGGAGCATGAAGTAGGCCGAGTAGAAGAGGAACAGGATCAGGAAGGTGACGAGCTGGTTCGAGCTCCACGTCCACCACACCCCCCAGGAGATCCGCGCCCAGATCGATCCGGTCACCAGCGTCAGCGAGCCGAAGATCACGCCCTGGTGGATCGCCGCGTAGCTCTCCAGATCGGCTCCCGGCGCCCGCTTCCAGAGGTGCAGGAACGCCTTCGCCGCGCCCCATGCAAAGCAGGCGTACGCGGTCAGCGCGATCGGCACGTGGAGGTAGAAGATCTTCTGCGAGAACCCCTGGTTCGCGTCGATCGGCGCGTAGAAGAAGACGAGCGCGAGCGCCGTCCCCATCAGCAGGACGGTTGCGCCCGCGAGGGCGGGGAGCGGGGTCTGACGCAGCCGGACGAGCACGAAACCGCCGCAATGATCGCAGAAGACCGACCGACCG
>VAXD01000140.1 GCA_005884155.1 Actinomycetota bacterium
CTCGATCGTCAGCCGGATCCCGAACACGAGGCGCCCCCAGAGGAGCGTCGAGGCCATGCAGTAGGTGCCGACGGTGGCAGTCGCGAGCCCGACGGGGAGGAGGACGAGCGAGAAGTGCGTGGGCGCGGCAACGAGCAGTTCGAGGGTCCCGTACCAGCGCTCCCGCTGAAGCGCGGAGCCGGCGGCGACGCTCGTCGCGGTCCAGATTCCCATCACGGCCGAGCCCAGCGAGGCGTAGACGAGCGCATCAGGCTTGCCTCCCGCGCGGAACATGAAGAACGCGACCGTCGCGAAGAAGAGGGGCCAGAGCACTGCGAGCAGGCTGTCGAACGACGAGCGGGACATCTGCTTGAACTGGAACAGCCAGCCCATCAGCAGCACGCGGGCGCTGCGACGGATCATTCGCTCACGAGCGCCACGTAGGCGTCCTCGAGCGTCGGCTCCCGCCGGGCGACGCGGCCCACGCTCGCACCGTCGAGCGTGCCGAGAATCGCGTGCGTCAGCTCCACGTCGGCGCCCGTCTGGACGATCAGGATCTGCGCCTGCTCACGCTCCTCGACCGACACCGAGCGCACCCCGGCGACGGCGCGCACGCGCTCGACGCAGCCTTCGGGCAGGCCGAACACCTCGACCTCCACGACGCTTCCGGCCGCAACCGCCTGCTTCAGTTCGCCCGGCGTTCCCTCCGAGACGATCAGGCCCTTGTCGATGACTGCAATCCGATCGCAGAGCGCGTCTGCCTCGAACATGTAGTGCGTCGTCAGCAGAACGGTCTTGCCGGCCTCGACGAGCGTGGAGATGGTTGCACGCAGCTCGCGCGCCCCGACCGGGTCGAGCCCGATGGTCGGCTCGTCGAGGAAGACGACATCCGGGTCGTGCAGGAGCCCGCGGGCGACGTGCAGCCGCTGCTTCATCCCGCGCGAGTAGCCCTCGGCGCGCTCGTGCTCGCGGCCTTTGAGCCCGACCATCTCGAGCAGGAGCTCGATCCGTGAGCGCTGCTCGCGCGGCGGCACGCCGTAGAGCTCGGCGAAGTAACGCAGGTTGTCGTAGCCGGAAAGCCGCTCGTAGACGCCGCGCTCGCCGCCGAAGACGTAGCCGATCCGCTTGCGCACCTCGCGCGCGTCTTCGACCACGTCGAGGCCGAGCACGCGTGCCTTGCCCGCGGTCGGGATCAACAGCGTGATCAGCATCTTGATCGTGGTCGTCTTCCCGGCGCCGTTCGGGCCGAGCAGCCCGAAGAGCTCGCCCTCGCCGACCTGGAAGTCGATTCCGCGCACGGCCTCGATCAGCTTCGACTTGCGCCGAATCGTTCCCGTGCTCGTCTTGTAGGTCCTGCGGAGCCCCTCGACCTCGATCGCCGCCATCGCCCCTGAGCCTAGCCCTCCCGGCGGCGTAGGCTTGACGGAGCCGCCCAAAAGAGCGGAGGCCGCGGCTTTGCCGGGGCCGGAGCGGGCTAATTTCGTTGCTACACTCAGCCGCGCGGGGCGGCGTAGCTCAGTTGGTTAGAGCAGCGGAATCATAATCCGCGTGTCGGAGGTTCGAGTCCTCCCGCCGCTACCTCCTCGCAGGACTCGATAGAAAGATCAGGAGATGGCAACCGGAGTCAGAGTAGGCATCACGCTGGCGTGCACGGAGTGCAAGCGGCGGAACTATCAAACGCAGAAGTCGAAGCGGAACACGCCGGACCGCGTCGAGTTCCGCAAGTACTGCCGCTGGTGCGGCAGGCATACGCTGCATCGGGAGACCCGCTAAATGGCCCGCCAGACCCGCTCCGAGCGCCGCGCGCGCCGCGCCGCCCAGGCCGAGAGCCAGGCCGCGGTCGAGCGCACCACTCGCACGCGCCCGCAGTTTCGCCCCGCCGTCGAGCCGTCCGGAGCGCAGGAGAGCTCGGCGCGTCCGCTTCCCGGCTCGAAGATCCGCAACTTCATCGGGGAGTCCTGGGCTGAGCTGAAGAAGGTCGAGTGGCCGGGCCAGCCGCAGCTCGTCCAGGGCACAGTCGTCGTCCTGATCGCCTGCTTGATCGTAGGCGTCTACCTGTTCGCTGCAGACGCGGTCTTCAAGCGCCTCGTCCAGCACGTGCTCCTGAAATAAGCATGTTCCGCTGGTACGCGATCAACACCTACTCGGGCCACGAGAACAAGGTCAAGGCCAATCTCGAGCACCGCATCGACTCGATGGCCCAGCAGCCGCGCTTCCGCCGCGTCGTCGTCCCGACCGAGCAAATCGTCGAGACGCGCGACGGCCAGAAGGTGCAGACCGAGAAGCGGATCCTGCCCGGGTACGTGCTCGTGAACATGGACCTGAACGACGAGGCGTGGACGGTCGTCAAGAACACTCCCGGCGTCACCGGTTTCGTCGGCGCCGGCTCGAAGCCCGTCCCTCTCTCGCAGGGCGAGGTCGACCGGATCCTGCGCACCGGCACTGCAGTCGGCGAGCGGCCGCGCGCTCAGGTGGAGTTCTCGCTCGGCGAGTCGGTGAAGGTAACCTCGGGCCCGCTCTCGGACTTCGACGGCGAGATCGTCGACGTCAACGCCGACCAGCAGAAGCTAAAAGTGCTCGTGGACATCTTCGAGCGCCAGGTGCCTGTTGAGCTCGGGTTCGACCAGGTGAAGAAGATCGACTGATGGCCAAGAAAATTCTCACACTCATCAAGCTGCAGATCCCCGGCGGGCAGGCCAACCCGGCCCCGCCTGTCGGCCCCGCACTGGGCCAGCACGGCGTCAACATCATGGAGTTCTGCAAGGCGTTCAACGCGCAGACCCAGCAGGAGAACGGCCGCATCATCCCGGTCGAGATCACGGTCTACGAGGACCGCTCGTTCGACTTCATCACGAAGACGCCGCCGGCGGCCGTTCTGATCAAGGAGGCGCTGCGGCTCGAGAAGGGCTCGGGCGAGCCGAACCGCGAGAAGGTCGGCCGCCTCAGTCGCGATCAGCTTCGCTCGATCGCCGAGGCGAAGATGCCCGACCTGAACGCCCGCGACGTGGACGAGGCGATGAAGGTCATCGCCGGCACCGCGCGCTCGATGGGCGTGGATACGGACGTGCTATGAGCGTAGGCTCGACGGAGCTCATCAAGGATCGGAGGCGGCGGCTTTGCCGTCGCCGGGAGCGGGAAGCATGAGCCAACATGGGAAGAACTACCGGCAAGCGCGGTCGCAGATCGACCGCGAGCAGCTCTACTCGCCGGTCGAGGCGATCCGGATGCTGAAGAGCTTCCCGGCCGCGAAGTTCGACGAGACGGTCGAGCTGCACCTCAACCTCGGGCTCAACGTCCGCCACGCCGAGCAGCAGCTGCGCGGCACGTTGATGCTCCCGCACGGCACCGGCCGGGAGTCGAAGGTCGCAGTCTTCGCAGAGGGCGACAAGGCCCGCGAGGCGCAGGAGGCTGGCGCGGACGTCGTCGGCACCGCCGACCTCGCGACGCAGATCGAGGAGGGCTTCGACGACTTCGACGTCGCGATCGCAACACCCGACCAGATGGGCGTCGTCGGCAAGCTCGGCCGAATCCTCGGCCCCCGCGGGAAGATGCCGAATCCGAAGACCGGAACGGTCACGATGGACGTCGCCAAGGCGGTTTCCGATGCCAAGGCAGGCAAGCTCGAGTACCGAACCGACCGGGGCGCCAACGTCCACGTCACCATCGGCAAGAAGAGCTTCGACGAGCGCCAGCTGCTCGAGAACTACACCGCGCTGATCGACGAGATCAACCGCGCGAAGCCCGCGGCCGCGAAAGGCCGCTACATCAAGACCGCTACACTCACGAGCACGATGGGGCCGGGGATCCACGTCGACGCGACGCGGACTCGCGGCCTCGAAGAGGAACTGGAAGGAGCACCGGCAGAAGAAGCCGTAACTGCGTAGCGAGACCCACGCCGAAGACCACTGGCAGCCGTGAGGCGGAAGTCCAGTCGAGGCGCGGACGGAGAGTTACCTCTTCGAGCCCGCGCCCGCGGGCTCGCGTTTTTCGAGAGGTGATTCGATGCTGAGATCGGAAAAGGAACGAGTCGTCCGGGAGCTGGCCGACCGGCTGCGCTCGACAGAGACGCTGATGGTCGCCGACTACCGCGGCCTGACGATGACCGAGATCGACGAGCTGCGCACCCGCCTGCTCGAGGCCGGTGCGCGCTTCACGGTCGTCAAGAACACGCTGACTCGGCTGGCCGCCGAGGAGGCGGGCGCGAAGGACATCCTCGACCTCGTCGAGGGCCCGACCGCGATTGCGTTCCTGGAGGCGGACGGCGACCCGGCCGCGGTCGCGAAGGTTTTGAACGACACGGCCCGCGCCCGCGACGTGCTCGTGATCCGGGGCGGCATCCTCGACGGCTCGGTAGTCGGGGACGAGGACATCAAGCGTCTCGCGACGCTGCCGCCGGTCGATGTTCTGCGGGCGCAGTTCGCAGGAGCGGTGGTCGGGCCGCTGACGATGGTCGTCGGCCTGTTCACGGCGCCGCTGCGTGATCTGGTCGGCGTGATCGACGCGCGCATCCGC
>VAXD01000141.1:0-8769 GCA_005884155.1 Actinomycetota bacterium
TAGACTCGCGCCGCGTGCAGGCGCTGCAAGCCATCTACCGCTACTGGACCGCGCTCGTCTTCCTCGCGCTGCTCGTACAGATCGGCGCCGCCGGCTATGGGTCCTTCTACGCCGCGGACAAGTCGGATCCTGGACCGCTGACGGAGCACCAGTTCAGCCACGGCTTCAACTTCCACGACGGCTTCGGGTATGCCGTCTTCCTCATCGGGACAGTCCCGCTCCTCTTGCTCGCGCTCGGCTCGCGGCTCGGGCGGCGGCGCGTGATGATGACCGTGGCGCTCGCGGTCCTGACGATCATCCAGATCGTGCTCGCCTGGGGCGGCGAGAGTGCGGCCGTGGTGGGGATCTTCCATCCGCTCGTGGCGTTCCTGCTTCTCGGGCTCTCGGGCCGGATCGCCTTCGAGGCCTGGTGGGGCACGCGCCGAGCGGCTGCCCCTGCCGTCTAGCGGCCACTAGCATTCGAGGCCGTGAGCGCTGACGGCGTCGTTGACATCACCATCCTCGGTGCGGGGCCCGCAGGCCTCGCCGCCGCCTACTACGCGGGTCACCGCGATGCGTCGGTGCGCATTATCGAGAGCCTCGAGCAGCTCGGCGGCCAGGTCGCGGCTGTCTACCCGGAGAAGCACATCTACGACGTCGCCGGCCATCCGAAGATCCTCGGGACGAAGCTCGTCGAACTCTGCGCGGAGCAGGGGCTCCAGTACGGCCCCGAGGTGCGGCTGGGGGAGGAAGTGCAGACCCTCGAGCGCGTAAACGAGAACGGCGAAGAGCTGCTCGCGATCGGCACAAGCGAGGGCATCTTCCTGACCCGGGCGCTGATCATCACCGCGGGGCACGGCGCCTTCGAGCCGCGCAAGCTGGGAATCGAGGGGATCGACGAGTGGGAAGGGCGCGGCGTCCACTACTTCGTGCGCGAGAAGGACGTCTTCCGCGACCGCACCTGTGTGATCGTCGGCGGCGGCGACTCGGCGCTCGACTGGACGCTCGGCCTGCAGGACACGGTCAAGCCGCCGATCGCGCTCGTCCACCGGCGCGACAACTTCCGCGCGCTCGAATCCTCGGTTAGCGAGGCACGCGCGCTCGAAGGCGAAGGCCGGGTCCGGATCATGACGCCGTGCGAGGTGCGCGAGGTCCACGGCGACGGTGCCCTCGAAGCGGTCACGATCGAGAATACGAAGACCGGCCAGAGCGAGCAGGTCCCCTGCGAAGCGCTGATCACGCTGCTCGGCTTCCACTCCCATCTCGGCGCGATCGCCGACTGGGGGCTCGAGCTCGAGGGCAAGCGCCAGATCCGGATCGACCCGACCACCTGCGAGACGAGCCTCTCGAAGGTCTACGCGGCCGGTGATGTCGCCGGCTACCCGGGCAAGATCACGCTGATCACGATCGGCATGGGCGAGGCCGCGATCGCCGCGAACAACGCTGTCGCCCAGATCCGCGGCGAGAAGGTCCAGCCGAAGTACTCCACGGATTAGCCGCGCCGACGCGGGCCGAGAGCGCGTGCGCCGCCGCTCCTTCACGGTCCAGGCACAGCGTCGAAAGCGTCACGGAGTTTCCACATCACCTGCGCAGGCGCGATTCCGTCGGTGCCAGGCACCGTGACGGAAGTGCAACGGGCGTCCCTCGATCGAGGGTCATCGGCCCGGTGCCGCGGCCGATCTCCGAGGGGAGATGGCATCGCTCCGAGCCGAATGCCTGCACTGCGGCGAGATTCGCGAGCTGCACCGTGAGCCTCGTAGCCACCTCGACACGAGCGAGTGTCCGCGTTGCACGTACGTCGGCTGGGCGCCGACGATGGACGTGAGCGAGGCCACCCGCAAGGCGCTCCGCGAGCGTCCGCTCGAGCGCCGCCGGCTGCGCGCTGCCTAATACACTCGAAGCATGGCGCGAACCGAGGAGCACCAGGAGCTCTGGGGCACGGAGACGCGCAAGGCCGTAGAGAACTTCCCAGTCAGCGGCGAGCCGATTCCGGCCCCTGTTGCCCGCTGGCTCGGCCGGATCAAGGCGGCTGCGGCGCGGGTGAACGCCGAGCTCGGCCTCCTCGATGCTGACAAGGCCGAGCGGATCGCCGCCGCCGGCGACCGGATCGCGAACGGCGAGCTCGACGACCAGTTCCCGATCGACGTCTTCCAGACCGGTTCGGGCACCTCGTCGAACATGAACGCGAACGAGGTGATCGCCGCGCTGGCCGGCGAGGGCGTCCACGCGAACGACGACGTCAACATGGGCCAGTCGTCGAACGATGTCTTCCCGTCGGCGGTGCACCTGGCGGCGCTCGGCGAGCTGACTTCGGACCTGCTGCCGGCGCTGGAGCGGCTCGCCGACGCGCTCGAGGCAAAGGCGCGCGAGTTCGACGACGTCGTCAAGTCGGGCCGGACGCACTGGATGGACGCCGTTCCGGTCACGCTCGGCCAGGAGTTCGGCGGCTACGCGGCGCAGGTGCGCCAGGGGATCGAGCGGATCCGGGACACGCTGCCGCGCCTCGGCCAGATCCCGCTCGGCGGCACGGCCGTCGGCACGGGCCTGAACACTCACCCGGAGTTCGCCTCGCGCGTTCGCGCGCGGCTGCAGGACGACACCGGCCTCGAGATCTCGGCACCGGCAGACCCGTTCGAGTCGCAGGCGGCGCGCGACGGGCTGGTCGAGGCGTCGGGCGCGCTGAAGACAGTCGCCGTCTCCCTGACGAAGATCGCGAACGACATACGCTTCATGGGCTCGGGCCCGCGCGCCGGCCTTGCCGAGATCGCGCTGCCGGAGCTCCAGAAGGGCAGCTCGATCATGCCCGGCAAGGTCAACCCGGTCATCCCCGAGGTCGTGACGCAGGTTGCGGCGCAGGTGATCGGGAACGACGCGGCGATCACGGTGGGAGGCCTTCAGGGCCACTTCGAGCTGAACGTGTTCGTCCCCGTGCTCGCTCGGAACCTGCTCGACTCGATCCGCCTGCTCGCGAGCGCCTCGCGCCTGTTCGCCGAGCGGTGCGTCGACGGGATCGAGGCGAACCGGGAGACCTGCGAGCGCTACGCCGAGCTGACGCTCTCGGCTGCAACCGCGCTCAACCCATACATCGGCTACGACAAGGCGACCGAGATCGTCAAGGAGGCCGCCACCTCCGGCCGCTCGCTGCGCGAGGTGGCTCGAGAGGCGGGTGTCGAGGAGTCGGTCCTCGACGAGGCCCTGGACTACCGCAAGATGGCCAAGCCGCACGACTGAGGGCGCCCCCTTCGGAAAATCGCGGATCCAATTTCGTCGCGGCGAACCTGTTACGCTGCGCCGTCAATGGGTCCAGCGAGCGCGAAGGAGCTCGCGGGGAGAGGAGTATTCACTTGCACGGACACCACCGGAAGCGGGCGACGCGCGGCCTGGTCATCGCCGCCCTCGTCGTGCTTGCAGCCGGCCTAACGCTCCTGTTTGCAATGACCAGCGGGTCGTCGCGGGCGAGCAAGGGCCATGTTTTCGCCAGCAAGTTGGCGGCCCAGGACGTCGTCGGCAACCGTGGCGAGGCGGACCGCCAAGCCGGCATCGACTCGGAAGCCGCCCAGGAATACGCCAACAACGCGTATCCCGCGAACACGATTCCGTTCCAGCTCACGCTGAACGCGCAAAGGGCGTGGGCGGGCGTCAAGTCTCGTGGCGCGGCGCACGCCGGGAATCAGCCGGGGCAGTGGTCGCTCGCCGGCCCGAGCCATGCCGACTATCCAGGGGTCCTCACGTTCTCGGGGGCTGATTACACAACCTCCGGTCGCGTGACGGCGCTTGCGGCCGATCCGAACTGCTCGCGCTCGCGCTGCCGCGTCTGGGCGGGTGCTGCCGGCGGCGGCATCTGGAGGACCGACAACGCGCTTTCGGGCAGCGGAGCAAGCTGGACGTACGTCTCCGGCGGCCTGCCGACCAACGCGATCGGGACGCTCCTCTACCAGGGGGGCGTTCTCTACGCGGGCACGGGAGAGGCCAACGCGTCGGCCGACTCCGAGGCCGGCCTCGGCATCTTCAAGTCGACCGACGGCGGCGACACCTGGACGCATCTCGACGCTGTCACGAGCGTTCCGGCCGACACCGTGGACTGCGATGCCGTGTTCGGTTTCGGGGGCATCCGCACCGCTCCGGCATACAGCGGGCCGGCTTTCAACGGGCGCTCGATCTCGTCGATCGTGGTCGACGGCAACACGATGTACGTCGGGTCTACCCGCGGGGTCCGCGGTATTTCATCCGTCACGAGCGGCGGAACGGTCTCCTTGGCGCCCGGGCTTCCGCCGTACGGCCTGTACAAGTCGACCGACGGCGGCGCGACGTTCACGCTGTTGAACGCCAATGCCGTCTGCCTGAACCCGACGCTGGCCGGCGATGCCGGGATCATCCAGGCGAGCTTCGGCTCGACCCGTGGCGTCACGGAGGTCGCGCTCGACCCGGGCAACTCGAGCATGGTCTACGCGGCCCCGTTCCCACAGAACAACCGGGATCCGGTCAACACGAAGGGCGGCGTCTGGCGTTCCGACGACGCTGGGACGAACTGGACGCAGATCAAGACGGCGCGCAACCCGGCCCAGAACACGGATCGGGCAACCTTCGCGCTCGCCTCGATCGGCGGTGGGAACACCCGCATGTACGTGGGCGCCAACGGTGCGTCGCCGGTGTTCAACGACATGACGACGACGCAGAACGTCAACTACTGCACGGGGCAGTGCTGGTACGACAACGTCGTCTACTCGCCGCCGGGCCAGCCCGACACGGTCTACCTCGGCGGGTCTTACGACTACGGCAACTACGGCTCCGTCAACAACGGCCGGGCGTTCATCCGCTCGACGGACGCAGGCGTGTCGTTCACCGACATGACGTGGGACGCGACGACTGCTCCGACGCCTCCCGGCAGTTGCTGCCAGCCGAACCCGGTCGCTCCGAACGGTCAGCACCCCGACTCGCACGCAATCGTTGCGATCCCGGGCACGGACTCCGTGATCTTCGGCGGAGACGGCGGCCTGACCCGCTCGAGCGGCCAGTTCGCGGACATCTCGTCGCAGTGCAGCGACTACCGCGGCTTGACGGGTACGAATCTGGCCTTGTGCCAGCAGATGCTCTCGTCGGTGCCGACGTACCTCTACAACCTGAACAAGGGGCTCTCGACGCTTCAGTTCCAGAGCCTGTCCGTCGCGGCCGACAATGCGAAGCACCTCCAGGGTGGGACGCAGGACAACGGGACGTTCGAGACCTACGGCTCGTCCGTTACCTGGCCGCAGATCGTCTACGGCGACGGCGGCCAGTCCGGCTTCAACGTCGCGAACAGCGCCCTGAGGTTCAACTCGTTCACGTCGGCGTTCCACGACGCGAACTTCGAGAACGGCGATCCCACGAAGTGGGTCATCATGTCGGGGCCGATCGCGGCCAGCGGTGAGTCAGCGCAGTTCTACTCGCCGATCATCGCCGACCCGAACCCGGCCACGGCCGGCTCGATCTTCGAGGGCGCGCAGAGCGTCTGGCGGACGCAGGACTGGGGCGGCAACCAGGCATTCCTGGAAGCGAACTGCCCCGAGTTCACGACCTCCGGCACGAATCCGGCCTGTGGTGACTTCGTCCGCGTCGGCCCGACCGGGGCGACGAACCTGACGGCATCGGCCGGCGACTTCCGGGGGACGAGCCGCTCCGGCGGCAACGTCGCGGCGATCGAACGGTCGGCGTCCGACACGGGGACCATGTGGGTCGCGACGACCACGGGTCGCGTGTTCATCTCGAAGAACGCGAACGCGTCGGATCCCACGTCGGTCACCTACGCTCGGCTCGACAACAAGGCGTCGGCAACGGCGTCGCCGGGACGCTTCGTCTCGGGCATCTCCATCGATCCGTCGAACCCGAACCACGCGTGGATCTCGTACTCGAGCTACAGCTCGCTGACGCCGACGACGCCGGGTCACATCTTCTCCGTGACCTTCAACGGCGATCTGTCGTCGCCCGACGCGACGTGGACGAGCCTGGACGGGAGCGGCCTCACCGCCTTCCCGGACCTGCCGGCCACGGACGTCGCCTTCGACAGCGTCACGGGCGATCTCTACGCGTCGACCGACTTCGGCGTAGTGCGGAAGGCGTCCGGCTCGTCCGACTGGACGGCCGCCGGCACCGGTCTCCCGCAGGTCGAGGTCGCGGGCCTGACGATCGTGCCCGGCGCACGCACGCTGTACGCCGCCACGCACGGCCGCAGCGCCTGGCAGCTCAACCTGCCCTAAGCGGCAACCGTTTGACTACGAGAGAAGGCCGCCTCCGGGCGGCCTTCTCGTCTCTACTGCGTGATGCAGGCGGGCGGAGGGAGCCGCTTCAAGACGACGCGACCGCCGCCTGCCCGGATTGCGATCACACGGATGCGATCGCACCGGCTCAAGCCAACCGGAAAGGTGACGACGAAGGCGCCGCGCGCATCAGACCGAGCGGAAGTGCTCGAGCTGTTGCCTGCGAGGAGCCTGAGGTGCAGGTGCTCGTGCGGGCGGAACCCGCTACCACGGACGATGAGCGGTTGGCGGTCGACGAGCTTGAGGGCTGCGCCGGACCCGGAATGCGAGCCGGCGACTCCGCAGGCCGCCGCAGGTGCGGCGAGCAGCAGGGGGATTGCCGCCAGGAGCTTCATGGGCCGAGTATGCCCGGGGAGCACGCCCGATAACGCGGGTGAGGCGTCCACCTGAACGAGTGATGTAGCGCGTTCGGCATCAGGCCGACATTCGAGGGACGGTGAAGCGGCCTAGCCTTCTCCTTGCTGCGTTTGCGGCGGCTCTCGCGATTGCCGCTCCCGCGAGCGCGGTCCAGTTCGGCCGACCCGATGGAAACGCGCACCCGCTGGTCGGGCTCGTGCTCTTCTACGACGCCGCCGGCCACCCGCTCGCCCGCTGCTCGGGGACGCTGCTCTCACCGACGGTCTTCCTGACTGCCGGCCATTGCACCTCGGGCGCTGCGTCGGCGCAGGTCTGGTTCTCGCCGGGCCCGATCACGGTCGCGAGTGGCTACCCCTTCACCGGCGGCGACTCGTTCGGGACGCCGTACACGCACCCGCTCTTCGATCACTTCGCGGCCTCCCCGGCTAACTACGATCTCGGCGTCGTCGTGCTCGACACGCCGCAGCCGGGCCCGTATGCGACGCTCGCGCCGGTGGGGCTGCTGGACAGCCTCAAGAAGGACGACGCGGCACTCGACCTCGTCGGCTACGGGCTCCAGGACGCGCTTCCGCCTACGATCACTGCCGACCGGACCCGCTACGCCGGCCAGGCGAAGCTCGTGAACCTGAAGAACACCAACACCGCCGGCTACAACCTGCAGATGACGGCGGCCCCGGGAACCGGCGGCTCGATCTGCTACGGCGACTCGGGCGGCCCGGACTTTCTCGCCGGCACGCTCGAGGTCGTCGCCGTCAACTCCTTCGTGCAAAGCAGGTTCTGCATGGGCGCGGCGTTCTCGTACCGCACCGACACGGCAGACTCGCGCGCTTTCATCGGCAGATTCCTGCCGTAAGCCTGGCGAATCTGTCGATCACGCCGCTCGCGGCTGTTTGGCAATATCGCTGCCTCTACGGGCGCCTTCCAGGACGGCGTCCTCGGCCAAAGGGGGACTGTTGGAGAGACACTTTTTCAGTGGGCGGCGAACGCTGCCCTGCTTGGCGCTGCTCGTCGCAATCGCCGTGCTCGCGATCACGGGCGCGGCACTAGCACCCAACACCGCGAGCGGGACCGCGCAGGTCGGCAACAAGATCCTTGCGCACAAGCTCGCCGTCATGCTCGGAACCGAGCGGGCGAGAGGCAAGGAGATGCCGGTCTCCGCGGGCGTCATGTACACACTGCTCGAGGGGACGGGCGTGATCGACCACCGGGCCGCCGCGTGGGCGCGGACGCCGCAAGGCAAGAAGGCGCTTAGCTCGATGAGCGACCTCTCGAAGGCCAAGACCGAGGGGTGCCAGAACACCTTCACGGGTCACGGGCAGAAGAACATCCGCGTGAACCAGGACTGCTCGTTTAGGCGCCAGGCCGAAGAGATGGTCCAGCTCAACCCGCTGAACGAGAAGAACATCATCGCCGGCCAGAACGACTCGCGGATCGGTTTCAACCACTGCGGGTACGACTGGTCGTTCGACGGGGGGAACAACTGGGGCGACCAGATTCCGCCCTTCTACCAGTTCGTCCAGCTCGATGGTCACACGGCCGATGCGTGTAGCGACCCGACCGGAGCTTGGGACAGTCGCGGCAACGCGTACGTCGGTGGGGTCATCTTCGACATCAACTCCGACGCAAGCTCCGTCGTGGTGATGAAGTCGAACGCCGGCAACGGTGGCGCTTTCTACCACTCGCCGGCGCCGGGCGCGTTCCAGCAGTACAGCGACTCGCCGGTCGGCGTCGTCTCCACCGACATCGTGGACTTCAACGACAAGGAGCTGATGACGGCGGATTCGCATCCGTCGAGCCCGAAGCGGGACAACGTCTATATGACGTGGACGAAGTTCAATACCGCCGGGCACAGCCCCATCTATTTCAGCCAATCCACCAACGGTGGGGCCACGTGGTCCTCTGGAGTCCAGATCAGCGGCTCGAACGCATCGATCTGCACGTTCCCATCCGTTGGTCCGTGCAACGACGACCAGGGCTCCGATCCCGTCGTCGGACCGGACGGAACGATCTACGTTGCGTTCTCGAACGGCAACATCCCCGGGGCGGGTGAGGAGCAGGTGCTCATGGTCAAGTGTCCGGCAGCGGCCGACTGCAGCAACCCGGCCAGCTGGACGCCTCCGACCAAGGTCGGCGACATGCA
>VAXD01000141.1:8795-9741 GCA_005884155.1 Actinomycetota bacterium
CCCGAACCGGCAGTGCCTGCCGCCCAGCGGCTACCGCGTGCCGGACGAGACGACGGTCGCGATTTCCGTCGACCGCCACGGGAGCTTGTTCACGACGTGGGCCGACCACCGCAACAACACGAACCCCAATTGTGAGCTCGGGGCTCCTGGCGGTGGCAGCCCACCGTGTGACCACGACGTCTTCTACGCGTACTCGACCGACGGAGGTGCGACGTGGAGCGAAACGCGCGACATCACCCCACGCTCGCGCTTCGGCGAGAATGCGCAGTGGCAGTCGTGGAGCGAGGTGACGAACGACGGCTCGCGTCTGTGGGTCGCCTACTACGACCGCAGCTACGGAAACTGCGAGTTCACGGGCTGCAACGACATCACGGCAGCGGAGATCAGGAACCCCGCGTCGGCCCACCCGACCTACCGTTACGAGCGGGTCACGACTGCCTCGATGCCGAACCTGACGCCTGCGAACAACCCGACGCAGGCGGGCTTCCTCGGCGACTACATGTGGGTCGACACCGACCGCCACGACGACGCCCGCGTCGTCTGGGCCGACACTCGTCCGATCAGGGGGACGGCACCCGAGGAGGACGTCTACTACGCGGAGGTGCACCACCGCCATTAGCAGCGCCGCAAGCTCAGTACCGACCAAGAAGGGCCGCTTCGGCGGCCCTTCTTCTTTCTAGTAGGCGACGGCGCCTCGCCTGGTGGCAGCCGCGTGCCGCTGCTCGTCGGCCCGATACGAGCTGCGGACCAGCGGTCCCGAGAAGACCGAGCCGAAGCCGAGCGCCTCGCCCTGCTCGCGGAACCAGCGGAACTCGTCGGGGTGCACCCAGCGGTCGATCGTGGCGTGCTTGGCGCTCGGCTGGAGGTACTGGCCGATCGTGACCACGTCGACACCGTGAGCGCGCAGGTCGCGCATCGTCTCGACGACCTCATCGTTCGTCTCGCC
>VAXD01000151.1:0-6313 GCA_005884155.1 Actinomycetota bacterium
AGTTGTAGGCGACGTCGTCGCGGCCGTCGCCGTTGTTGTCGATGTGGATCGTGTAGAGCGCGCTCGGGTCGAAGTTGAAGAAGTTCGGCCCTCCCGCGGGCTCTTCGAACGGAATGTAGTTCGCGACGACGGTGACCGTGTCCGGCCGGTCCGGGCTCACGAACGCGTAGAGGTCCGTGTTGTCGGCGGTCGGATCGGTAGCGATCAGGGGCGCCTCTCGGTGGCTGGACGCCTTCGCGGCCTGCGGGCCGGGCCCGGCGACGAGCAGCATCGCGATCGCCCCGGCGAGCAGCGCCAGCGCGGTCACCCCAATGCTCCTCTTACTGCGGATTGCGGTTTTCATCTCCCTTTCTTCCTCCTCCGTGGGGGTCGTCGTGATTCGCACGACCCCCGGAAGCGGTTCGATCAGGAGATGAGAGTGCCGGCCTCGCCCTCCAGCGCCTCGGCCAGAGCGGCCGGGGAGGTGATCAGAACCTCGCGTCCCGTCATCCGGACGAACTCGGCGCTCGCTTCGATCTTCGGGCGCATCGAGCCGGCCTCCAGACCGGCAGTGAGGTCGTCCGCCTCCTCGAGCGACAGCCGGCGCAGCTCCTCCTGCTGCTCGGTGCCGAAATCTCGGTAGACGGCGGGCACCTCCGTGAGGACGACCAGCCGGTCCGCGCCGAGCTCGCGGGCGAGCAGCGACGACGCTCGGTCCTTGTCGATCACTGCGTCGAGCCCGGCCAGGCGGCCGTCCCGCCGCGCGGCGGGAATCCCTCCGCCCCCGCAGGCGACAACGATCGCGCCACCCTCGAGCAGTGAGCGGATCGAAGCGAGCTCCACGATCTCCAGCGGCTCGGGCGAGGGAACGACTCTCCGCCAGCCGCGGCCCGCGTCGTGGACGACCTTCCAGCCGCGCTCTCGCTCGAGCTCTCGAGCACGCGCTTCGTCGTAGAACGGCCCGATCGGCTTCGTCGGCTCGGCGAAGGCCGGGTCGTCTTCCGCGACGACGACGTGCGTAAGCAGACAGGCGACGGCACGGCCGGCGACCGGCGCGAGCTCGCTCTCGATCAGCGCGCCGATCTCGGCCTGTGTCTGCGCGACGGCGAGGTAGAGCGGCAGCGGCGGAGCCTCGTCGGCCGCCCGTTCGTGCCGCAGCAGCTCGTTGCCGACCTGCGGCCCGTTCCCGTGCGTGATGACCAAGGGGTCATCGCCGAGCAACGGCCGCAGTGCCTCGCAGACATCGCGCAGGTTCGCGCGCTGTTCGGCCGCGGTGCCCCGCTCGCCCGGCCGCAGCAGCGCGTTGCCGCCGAGCGCTACGACGACCGTCAAACCAGAGCTTCGTCGCCGATCAGGCCGTGCTCGGCCAGAACCTCGCGCAGAGTCGGCTCGCCGACCTCCTGCAAGCGGTACGTGATCCGCAGCGCCGGCACCTGGAAGTCGATCAGCCGGCGCAGGTCGATCGGCGTCCCGATCAGGACGAGCTCGGCGCCGGAGCCCTCGATCGTCGCGCGCAGGTCGTCCATCTGCTGCTTCCCGTAGCCCATCGCCGGCAGCAGCGTGCCCACGTGCGGGTACTGCCGGAACGTCTCGGCGATCGAGCCGACCGCGGCGCTGCGGGGGTCGATCAGCTCCGCGGCCCCGTTCGCCTTCGCGGCAAGCACCGCCGCGCCGTAGGTCATCTCGCCGTGCGTCAGCGTCGGCCCGTCCTCGATCGCGAGCACGCGCTTGCCGGCGATCGCCGACGCGTCGCCCTCGACGACGAAGGGCGAGGCGGCGAGCACGATCCTTGCGCCGGGGTTGTGTTCGCGGATCGAGTCGAGCACGGCGTCGACGCCCTCCTGCGGCGCGCTGTCGATCTTGTTCACGACGCAGACGTCGGCCATGCGCAGGTTCGTCTCGCCCGGGTGGCTTGATGAACGGCGTGTCGTTGTTGCCGCCGTCCCAGAGGATCACGTCGGCCTCCTGCTCGGCCCGGTCGAGGATCGCCGCGTAGTCGATCCCGGCGAAGACGAGGTTTCCCTCAGCGAGGTGCGGCTCGTACTCCTCGCGCTCCTCGATCGTTGCGTCCGCGGCGTCGAGATCCTCGTAGTGCTCGAAGCGCTGGACGGCCTGAGCGGCGAGGTCGCCGTACGGCATGGGGTGGCGCAGGACGGCGACGCGGTTGCCGGCGTCGCGCAGGAGCGCCGCGATGTGGCGCGTGGTCTGGCTCTTGCCCGAGCCGGTTCGGACGGCGCAGACTGCGACGACCGGCTTCGATGAGGTCAGCATCGTCTCGCGCGGCGCGATCAGCCGAAAAGATGCGCCCGCGGCGAGCGCACGTGACCCGATGTGCATCACGTGCTCGTGCGTCACGTCGGAGTACGCGAAGACGACCTCGTCGACCTCGTTGCGCGTGATCAGGTCCTCGAGCTCGCTCTCGGGCGCAATCGGGATACCGTCCGGATAGAGCTCGCCCGCGAGCTCCCGCGGGTAGACGCGACCGTCGATGTTCGGAATCTGCGTCGCGGTGAACGCGACCACCTCGTACTCCTCGCGGCCTCGGTAGACGAGGTTGAAGTTGTGGAAGTCGCGGCCGGCCGCCCCCACGATGAGTACCCGTGTCCTGGTCATATACGAAGCTTATGCAGGCGAATCGGCCAGCACCTCGGCGAGCCAGCCGCGGGCCTGGCGCACCAGCACGGGGTTCGTTTCCATCGTGTAGTAGGCGAGCGCGATCACGGCCTGCGAGAGCGCCCAGCCTCGGGCTCGCATCCAGGTCGCGTCGTCGACGGCGAGCTCGCGCCTGAAGCGCTTTCGTGCCTCGAGCGTCAGCATCTTCCAGGCGACCATCACGTCGGCGGCCGGGTCGCCGGCGCCGAGGGTGCCGAAGTCGACGAGCCCGCTGAGACGTCCATCGGTGACCAGGAGGTTGCGCGCGTCGAGGTCGCCGTGCAGCAAGACCGGCTCCCGCGACCACTCGGGAGCGGCCAAAGCCTCCTCCCAGACGGCGGTCGCCGCGGCGGCGTCGATCTCACCCGCCAGCGCGGAGATCGCGTTCCGGCAGGGCTCGACCCGTAGGGCCAAAGGCCCGCCGCGGCCGGCGTTGTGCCTGCCGGGCTGAAGCCTGCCTGCCGGATCGATCTGCGCGAAAGCGGCGAGGAGCGAGGCGAGGTCGTCGGCGGTCCGGATCGGATCGGCCGGTGGAGTCTCGTACGCGGCCTCGCCCTCGAGCCAGCTGTAGACGGCCCAGTCGAACGGGTAGCCGGCGCCGGGCTTTCCGAAGGAAACGGGGACCGGGACCGCGAGCGGCAGGCGCGGCGCAATGAGTGGTAGCCAGACTCGCTCCTTCTCGAGCTGCTGCACGTTGTGCTCGCGGCGCGGCAGGCGCACGGAGAGCTCCTCGCCGAGCCGGTAGATCGCGTTGTCCGTGCCGAAGAAGCGCACGGGCTCGACCGGCAGCTCAGCCCACTCCGGGAACTGCTCCGCCAGCAGACGCCGGACGAGCTCGACGTCGGTGTGAACCTCGTCGGCGTGCATCCTAGGAGGGGCTACGGGCGTCTCCCGGCACGAGGTGGCTTCTGGTCACGCGAAAGATGTACTCGGTCCGGTCGAGCGGGTTGTCGTCGGTGCGAGGCCGCGTCGGCACAGGCTTCCCCACCGGCTCGTACCGGTCGAAGACGAGCTCGACCACCCCCTCGCCCCGGGTCAGACCGCGCAGCCGCTGTTGCAGCTCGTTCATCCGCCCGGCCGGCACATCGCCCTCGAGCGTGGCCCACGAGCCGCGTACCTCGGGCGGCTCCGGCAGCGCCTGCACCTTGCTCAGGACCGGCAGGACGGCGCCCAGCGTGTCCGCCGGAAGCCCGACGTGGAAGCGGTGGATCGGCTCGCAGACCACCGTCCGCGCCCGCTTCAGCGCGTCCATCAGGACCAGCGGCGTCAGCTTCCGGTAGTCCGAGCTCGTGCTGAGCGGCCCCCTTTTCGACGGTGGCCCGTCCGGGACGCTGTAGCCGCACCTCGTCATGGTCACGAGGCAGTCCGTCACCTGCCAGCCGGACAGGCCCTCGCGGAGCGTCTCGCGGACGTAGTGCTCCATGTGCTCGGCGAAGCTCTCGAACGTCTTGAAGAGGTAGAGCGGCGTGGTCCGGGCGTCGACGTCCGCGCGGAACTGGATACCGGAGCCGGCCGGCGCGGCCTCGACACGCAGGCCGATCGTCGCCCGGAACGGGTTCGACTCGGTGTTCAGGATCTCGACCGCCTCGCCGTGGCCGAGGGGCCGCTCGACGCAGATGATCGTCGTGTCCCGGAACTCCGCCGCGACGCCGAAGTCGCGCTCCAGGGTCGCCTGGATGACCTCCTTCTGCACCTCGCCGTAGAGCGAAACGAAGAGCTCCTGCCGGTCGCCGCCTTGCCGCAGGTTGATCAGGGGGTCTTGCTCCTCGAGCTGCGCGAGGGCGGTATGCAGCGCGGGCTTGTCCTCCGGCCGCACGGGAACGACGACCGACTCGAGCGTCGGCGGGGCGAAGTGGTGCCGGGGCCGGCGCGGGCTGTCTCCGATCGGATCGCCGATCCGGACGTCCCGGAGGCCCCAGAGCTGCGCGATCTGGCCCGCCGTCGCTTCCTGGCTCGGGACGGCGCCGCCGTTCTTGAAGACGCTCAGGGCGGTCACCTTCTGGTCTTCGCCGATCCGGTCGCGCACGCCGACCGTTCCGGAGAAGAGGCGGACGTAAGCGATCTTCTCGCCGGCCCGGCCCCGCTCGACCTTGAAGACGGTCCCCGAGAGCGGCCCGTCCGGGTCGCCTTGGCGTGCCGGAAGCAGCTCGGCGATCCCGGACATGAGCTCCTCCACGCCCGCGCCCGTCTTCGCGGAGCCGCTGAAGACCGGGTAGGCGGCTCCGCGCTCCGTCTGAGCCGCGAGCTCCGTGCGGATCCGCTCAGCCGGGACGCCGTCGCCCTCGACATAGGCCTCGAGGAGCGCCTCGTCGTTCTCGGCCAGCACCGAGAGCACGCGCTCCGGCGAATCGACCGGGGCCGCGGCGAGCGTCAGGCGGTCCGAGATCGCCTCGAGGACGCGGTCGGAGTCCGCACCGCGGCGGTCGGTCTTGTTCACGAACAGTAGCGTCGGCACACGCAAGCGCTGCAGCGCGCGCATCAGCAACGGCGTCTGCGCCTGCACGCCTTCCACCGCCGAGATTACGAGCACGGCCCCGTCGAGCACGCCGAGCACGCGCTCAACCTCCGCGATGAAGTCCGGGTGGCCGGGAGTGTCGATCAGGTTGACCGTCACGCCGTCGAGCTCGAACGAGACGACAGCCGAACGGATCGTGATCCCGCGCTCCTGCTCGAGCGCGAGTGTGTCGGTCTGCGTCGTCCCGTCGTCGACGCGGCCGAGCTCGCGAATCACCCCGGCCGAGTACAGCAGCCGTTCGGTGAGAGTTGTCTTACCGGCGTCTACATGCGCCAGGATCCCCAGGTTGAGTGTCGGTCGAAGCAAGCGTCATACCCTCCGAGTAGGTCACAAAGGCCTCTGCGATGGACATGAACGCTGTGCGCATCTCCGCTCCTGGGGTCGCTTGGCGGTGGACGAAGTAAAGCAGACGTAGCTAGAGCTCCCGCGCCCACTCGGCTTCGATCTCGCCGGCGCGGCCGGTCCTCGAGAAGCCATGTCTCGCGTAGAGACGCTGCGAGTGCTCGTTGTCCTCGTCGGTCCAGAGGTGGATTCGCGAACAGCCGCGCCGCGTCGCCTCGGCGAGGACCTCGTCGAGGAGGAGCCCGCCGATCCCCTCGCCCCAGCGCTCGGGCAGCACGTACAGCAAGTTGAGGAAGCAGCCACCCTCTATGGCCGGGCCGGCACCGCTCTCACCTCGCAACGGGGAGACGACCGCCATGCCGACAAGCCCGGCGTCGTCGGCAACCAGGACCCAGGATTCCGGATCGCGCAACAGCGCTCGTACGTTCTCGACGCGTTGCGCGCGGTTCGGCCAGACGCCCTTGCGACGAGCCAGGTTGGAGCGTTCGTAGATCGAGAGCGCTGCCTCGAGCTCCTCCGCTTCGCCGGCGCGAACGCGAACCGTCAGCGCAGGTGCTCGCGGATGCGGTCGGCGACCGCTTCCAGCTCGACGCGCGTGCCGGCGACGTCCTCGAGCAGCTCGTCCGCGCTGGGCCGCTGGCCGAGCGCCCAGAGTTCGCGCAGCAGCGAGCCGGCCTCGCGTGAGGCGAACCACTCGGTGCCGAACTTCGTCCGCAGGTGGTCGCGAAGCTGGGCCTCGAGAGCCCACGAGCGCAGGTACGACTGGACGTAGAAGCCCTCGTCGATGTCGCCGAGGTAGTTCGCCGCGCTCGGTTCGATCTTGAG
>VAXD01000151.1:6318-7092 GCA_005884155.1 Actinomycetota bacterium
CGTAGCGCTTCGGCATCTCCTCGAAGCTCGCGCCGCCGTGGAACTCGAGCTCGTAGAGGAGCTTTGCCGAGTAGCGGCGGACGAAGAAGAGCAGCCAGAGCATCCCCTCGGCGGCGAACTCCTCGGGCCGCGGGAAGTCGAGTCGCCCGTTGAGCCACGCAGGCTCGTCCGTCCAGTGCTGGAAGAGCATCGCCCAGCCCTCGGTGACCGCCGAGTCGCCGAGCCGGCGGTACTCCATCTCGAGGTCGGCCGCAGTGTTCGCGTAGTGCTCGGTGTGGCCTGCCTCGTGGAAGAACGCGCGCCAATCGTCGGCGCCGCCGATCGGCTGGATCACGAGCATGACCTTGTCCGGAACCTCGATCGGCGCGCAGAACGCGCGCGGGGTCTTCTGTGGGCGTTGCTCGATGTCGAGGTGGACGTTCGCCTGAGCGTCGAGGTCGATCCCGAGGTCGGAGAGCGTCGAGCGGAGCGCGGGGACCATCAGCTCGCCCGGGAACGCCTCGTCCCACTGCGGCGAGCGGATCGCGCGCTGGACGTCCCAGCGCTCGGGCACAACGTAAAGCAGGTTCAGAAACGCGCCCCCCGGTATGGCCGGACCGGTTCCGCCGATCCCGCGCAACGGTGAGATCAGTGCCATCGCGACGAGCTCACGCCTGTCCTCCGCGACACGGAGCCAGGACGAAGGCTCGTCCAGCAGCGCTCTCACGTGTTTCAACCGCTGCTTGCGGTTCGGCCAAACGCCCTTGCGGCGCGCCAGGTTGGATCGCTCGTAGA
>VAXD01000022.1:0-18816 GCA_005884155.1 Actinomycetota bacterium
GAGATCGTTCCCGGCACGCTGGCCGTCGTCGGGGCCGAGAGGCCGACGCCGCTCGTGGAGACGCTTCTCTGCACGGAGACGCTCCACGTCCCGGCGCCTCCTCCGGCATCGGTGAGCGCGACGGAGAGCGTCCGCGCCTGCCCGCGGCGCAGGTAGCCGAACGAGAGGCTGGTCGGGCTCGCGAAGACAAGCGGCTGGTCGGCCCGCGGCAGCCAAATCATCCCGCCGCCGACACGCGTGGGCGGCGCCTGGCGGCGGTTCGAGGCGACCGGGCTCCCGGTCAGCACGAGCGCCGACTTGATCTGCTGGACGGTCCAGCTTGGATGCCGCTGACGCAGCAGCGCGGCGGCGCCCGCGACGTGCGGCGCGGCCATGCTCGTCCCGTCGAACTCGCGCCACGAGCCGTAGCGCGCCGGCACCGACGAGAGGATCGAGACGCCGGGCGCGGCGACGTCCGGCTTCAGGCGCAACGAGTAGGGCGTCGGCCCGGCGGAGGAGAAGCTCGCGATCGCGCCGTGCTTCGTCGCGGCCGCTGCGGTGATCGCGTCCGGGGCCGATCCCGGCGAGGCGATCGAGCCGAAGCCGAGCGCGTCGAACTCGTTCCCGGCGGAGAACACCGGGACGACCCCCGCGCGCGCCGCGCCGTCGATCGCCTGGACGACGATGTCGCGGGACGGGGTGATCTCGGGCTCGCCGATGGAGAGGTTGATCACGTCCATCCCGTCGCGCACCGCAGCCTCGATCGCGGCGACGATCTCGGGCGAGTTCCCGTCGAGGCCGAAGTCGTTGGTCGGGATAGTCAGCACGCGGTAGTTGCCGAGGTACGCCTCCGGCGCGATGCCGGAGACCGTGAAGCCACCGGCCTGCGTGCCGTGGTCGCCCGCAGCGATCCCCGCCACGTGCGTGCCGTGGATCGACTCGACCGGGTCGAAGGGCAGCTTGCCGTAGCGGTCGTCGCGCCCGGGTGGCGGGAAGGAGCGCGCCACGATCACCTTGGCGGTCGTGTAAGCCGTGTTCCCCTTCGGAAAGCCCGACGGCGTCGTGAATCCGGCCGGCGAGAAAAACGGGTGCCTCTGGTCGATGCCGTCGTCGATGATCCCGATCTTCGTCCCCTGGCCCGCGGTGGCGAGGTCGGGCCCCCAGACCTGAGGCGCGCCGATCACCTGTGGGCTCCTGTAGAGCGAGCGGTGGTAGCGGACGCTCGGGTAGATCCCCGTCACGCCCGGGAGGTGCGCGATGCGCTCGTTCGTGCCCGGCGGGACGAGGAGCGCGAAGCCGTCGAGGACGAGCCGATAGCGCCAGCGCACTTCGGCGCCGGGAGCCGCGCTTCGGAGGGCGGCGAGGAAGCGCTCCTGGCCGGCGGCGACGCCCCCTTTTGCGGGGCGCGCGAGCGTGACGACGAGCTCGCTCCGCGGCGCGGCAGGCCGAGCGAGGCCGCGCGCCGTCGCGCCGCCGAGCGGCAGCGCGAAACCCGCCGCCAGAACGAAGAAAAGACCCCTGCGCAAGCGGAGAATCGTAGCTGGGCGCCGCTACACTGTCCCTCCGCGCGGATGTGGCGGAATTGGTAGACGCGCACGGTTCAGGTCCGTGTGGGCGAAAGCCCGTGGAGGTTCAAGTCCTCTCATCCGCACTTTCGGGCTGCCGTGTGTCTAGTGGCTTTGATGCGACAGGAGCCTGAGGCCCGGCGGCTCGAGATCCACGTTGCCGGCCGCGATCGCTCGCGCCACGCGTTCTTCCACCTTCCGGTGGGCCAGGCTGGTGGTCTTCCAGGTGAGCTCCTCGGGCGGTGGGCCCTCTGTCCGCGCACGGAGGCGTGGGCGCACGTGATTCGAGATCCGCTCGCACAGCCAGATGACCAGGAGGACCGCCAGGCCGATCGCGACGTACCAGCTCACGAGCGCGAGGAAAATCATCAGACCGAGGACGAGCAAGGTCCCGATCACATAGCCGAAGGACAACCCTTCGAACGAGTACGGCTCCTTGAACGCGTCGATCGTCCAGCTACGCCCGTCGGGAGATGTGGTCGTGAGCGTTTCCACCAGGGCGACTCTAGCCCCTGACCAGGCCGTTTTAGCCCCTCGCGACACTCTGTCGAAGCGGGAAGTCGCTCGGTCGGACGAGTACGCGAAGCACCGGCGTCACCTTGCGATTCAGTAACCATTCGTTACCCCACTCGCGCCGGAACCCGTCCCTGGGAACTGCGTACACAGCGCCGGTCGTCCAGGTCGTCTCCTCTTCCGGGTCCGCTCCGAAGACACGGAAGAAGTAGAAGCGCCGGAGCGAGGGCCGGCGGCCGAGGTGCATGCAGCCCGTGAACACGCCGGCTATTCGTTCACGCGCAACCACGGCATAGAACAGAGGCCAAATTCCGTCGTCGGCGGCGACGACCACCTCGACCTGCGTCCCGAAGTCACGCGCCGGGCGAGGCTCGAGAATGTCGAGCTCCGCGTGGTTCGAGCCGTGCAGCAGCAGGCCGTGTCGCTCGACGAGGTGGGTCAAGAGCTCGTGTGCGGCGACTGGAGCCGCGGACGCATCAATTACACCTCCCTCGGCGCTGGCCTGGGCGATGAGCGCGTCCAGCTCTTCGCTCTGCGCGGCGGTGGGAGCGTAGGCGGGGCCTTCTGTTGCGAGCCGGATCCCCAGTCGTTCAGCGGCTCGCCAGGCGTTGAACAGGACACTGCGCATGAAGAAGACCTTGAGGCGCTCGCCGAGCGGCCCCTCGCGGCGCACACGCTGTGCCACGAATTAGCCGGCGAGCGCTTGCAGGACCTCGTCCGCGTGCCGGTCCGGGTTGACCCGGCGCATGATTCGCGTGACGTTGCCCTCGGCGTCGATCACGAACGTCGAGCGCTCGTACGAGTTCTTGCCCTCCTGGCCGACGCCGTACGGCTCTGCGAGCTTGTGCTCCGGATCTGCGAGCAGCGGGAACGGGAGCGAATACTTCGACCTGAAGCGCTCGTGCGAAGCGGTCGTGTCTGCGCTGATCCCGAAGACCTCGGCGCCGGCGCGCTGGAACTCGGCCCAGGCATCACGGATCCCGCAGGCCTGGCGCGTGCAGCCGGGCGTGTCGTCCTTGGGATAGAAGTAGAGGACGACCGGCTTGCCCCGCAGCTCCGAGAGCTTGACGGTTTCGCCGCTGTCGCTCTCGAGCTCGAAGTCCGGAGCTGGCTTTCCTTCCTCGACCACACGCGCATCTTAGACATGGCGGCGCAGGCCGCCTGTGGAGGAATCGGCACACTTTCGTCACACCCGCGGCCTTGACTGAACCTGGTGTCCGACACCGATTTTGGCCCGGCGAGGGCATGGCCGGTTCGGGCTCGAAGCTACTCTGGTCGCGTGAGACGCAGCTTCCGTGACATGAACCCGACGCTGCGCGGCTTCCTCGTGATCGCCCTGATCGCGCTGATCGTCGTCGTGCTTCAGCTCGAACGGACGCTGACCGCGCTCTTCATCCTCGCGCGGATCGCGTTCTTCCTCGCGATCGCGTACTTCCTCTTCCTGATGTGGCGGGACCGGCGCGAGGAGATCTCGACGTGGTCGACCCGCTCGCGGGTGGTCTTCTACGGCTCGGCGCTGCTGATGGTCGTCAACGTGGGAGCGCGCTTCTTCGTTCCGGTCGGGAACGGCCTCAGCCTGCTCGTGTTCCTCGCGGTGTTCGCGTGCGGCGGCTTCGCCATGTGGCGCGTCTGGCGCGACGAGCACTCGTACGGCTATTGAGCTGCGGGGACGCTGGCGCCGACACCGTCGAGCTCGTCGAGCGCCTCGCGGATCTCGACGTGGCGGCCCACGAAGATCGGCGTGTCGCGCTCGGTGTAGCGGCTTGCCTCCGAGTCGCGCAACGTCAGCATCAGGTGCATGAAGTCGGCGGGCTCCTCGCACTCGAAGGCGGTCATGAACTCCTGGTCGTCGATCCCGAACGAGTAGGTGGTGTGGTTGTGGATCGTCGAGAACTCATGGCCGACGCGCATGTGCTCGTCCATCGCGCGTTGGCGATCCTCCTGCGGGAGCGCGTACCACGGCCGCACTTTCACGAACGGGTAGACCACGAGGTACGGCGAGCCCTTCGGCACGACCTGCCGCGGCTTGCGCGCCTTCGTGTACTCGGAGGCCTTCGTCGTCGCGAGGTAGGAGTAGGGCGTTGAAAGCCAGCCCGCGAGCGGAGTTCCGTTGAGCGCGGCACCGAGCTCGCCCAGGTCCTCGTAGCGCTCCGTGATCTTCCATAGGAAGAAGTCCGCGTCCGGCCGCACGCCGGTGAGCGAGTACGCGCGCAGCGACGTCATCCGGCCCGCCCAATCCTCCACGGCCTCGGCGAAGGCATCCTTGCCCGCTCGCCGCTCGTCGATCGGCAAGCGGCGCCAGGCCCGATCGGCCTTGTAGAAGGTGTACGCGACGTACTGCCCCGCCACGGCCGGAAAGCCTAGCGGCGTAGACTCGGCGGAGCCGCCCAGGAGCGTAGGCCACGGCTCTGCCGTGGCCGGGAGCGGGCTATTGACAGTTCGTCAGCTTCCCCGCCCGCAGGTCGGCGACGGCTTGGCGGAACGGATCGAGGCTCGGCTTCGCGGTGTGATCGGCGTAGTAGAGGCCCGATTGCCAGCCGTCGAGCGAGTACTCGTCGAACGTGTGGAAGATGAACAGGCCCTTGACGGTCGGCTGGCAGTACGCAAGCGCGAGCGCCTTCCGGTAGTACGCCGCCTGGACATCCGGGCTGACGTGGACAGCTTCCTGCCCATTCGCGGCCTGGTAGGCGGCGAGCTTCGAGCGCGGCACAGTCGATTGGACGCCGAACTCCGTGTAGAGGATCGGTAGCGTCCGGCCGCGTTGCGGCGTCCCGCGGAAGGCCTCGTCGAGGAGGGTCACCAGCTTCGGGTAGTCGGCGAGCGTGATCTGCGTCGTCTTCGGGTGCGCGGCGGTCGGCGGGATCGCGGACGAGAGCATGTACGGGTGGATCGCGAAGCTGTCCATCAGCGGTGCTTTGCGGCCGCTCGCGCGGTACGCGGCGCCGAGGTCGCGGATGAAAGCCGTCGGCGAGTGCGTGGGGCGAATCCCGTCCGGGCGGTCGGCGCCGCGCGGCGAGACGGCTGCGCCGATCACGCGCAGGCTTGGATCGACCGCCTTGAGCGCGTCGTAGCTCCGCGCGAGCAGGTCCTCGTAGGCGTGAGCTGCCGCGTCGCTGCCGCCCGGGCCGAACTGCGGCTTCCAGAAGGTGTTCAGATTGGGTTCGTTGCCAACGATCACGCCGTACGCACTCGGCAGCGCGTGGGCGACCGCGGCCGCAAACTGCGCGAACTGCTGGCGCTCGGCGGCATTCCTCGGCGTGTTCCGTGCGAACCCGTGCCAGACGACTATGAAGAGCCGCATGCGCGCACGCTTCGCGGCCCGCCCCGCGTTGCGGATCCCGAGCAGGCTGCCCGGTGGCGGCGCGGTCAGCCCGCGCTTCCATCCGGCCGTGAGGACGATCGCGCCGAAGCCGGCGTCTCGTGAGAGCCTGACCGCCGTCTGCGCGGCCGCCGGATCCTGCTGGGCGAGCGAGTCGTCTACGACGCCGACCATGAACGAGTGGAGCCGCGGCCCGCGAGGCGCCGGCGGGGGCGGCAGGGCGGCGGTCGTCGTGGGCACCGGAGAGGTTGTCGTGCCGGGTGGGACGACGGGGACACTCGGAGCAGTTGTTGCGATCGTCGGGGTCGTGGCGCCTCCGGTCGCGCCAGTGTCGCTCGTGCCGCCGTGCGACGAGGCCACCACGGCCGCGATCGCACCGGCCCCAGCTACGACCGCGATCCCCGCGGCTAGGAGAGCTTTCTTCACGTGGCCGGAGGCTACCCTTGCCCGCGCTTGACCGAACATGTCGAACAGCAGCTGAAAGGGCTCCCGGCGAAGCCGGGCGTATACCTCTTCCGCGGGTCGCGCGGCGAGATCCTCTACGTCGGCAAGGCGAAGTCGCTACGGCCGCGGGTGCGCAGCTATTTCCAGGCGGGGGCGGGCGGCCGGACGACGATCGCGCAGCTGCCCGAGCGCGTCGCCGACGTCGAGGTGATCGTGACCGACACGGAGGTCGAGGCCCTCCACCTGGAGCAGAACCTGGTCAAGCGCCACCGCCCGCCGTTCAACGTGCGCCTCCGCGACGACAAGTCGTTCCCCTACATCGCGGTAACCGTCGACGACGACTACCCGCGGGTCATGTTCACGCGTGAGCGGCACCGGCGCGGGGTCGTCTACTTCGGCCCGTACGCGAACGCGAAGAAGGTGCGCGAGACGCTCGACGTGCTCAACCGAGTCTTCCCGTACCGGCCCTGCGAAGGGCCGAAGCCGGGCCGTCACTCCGGGATCCCGTGCCTCGACTACCACATCGAGCGCTGTCTGGCCCCGTGCGTCGGCTACGTGTCGAAGGAGGCCTATCGCGAGATCATCGACGGCGTGATCGAGTTCCTCTCCGGTGAGACGCGCCCGATCCAGCGGGAGCTCGAGCGAAAGATGAAGGAGGCGGCTGAGGGCGAGCGCTTCGAGGAGGCGGCTCGCTACCGCAACCGGCTGTTCTCGGTGCGCCACCTAGCGGAGCGGCAGGCGGCGGACAAGCGCGCGGTCGGAACCATCGACGTGATCGGGATCGCCGCCGAAGGCGACCGTGCGGCCGTTCAGGTCTTCCCACTGCGTGACGGGCGGCTGATCGACCGTTACGCATTTCACCTCGAGAACGTCGACGGACAGGACACAGCTACGTTGCTCGAGGCGTTCGCGACCGAGTACTACGGCGCCGCGCCGAGCGTGCCGCCGCAGATCGTCGTGCCGCCCGACGCAGGTGACACGAGCGCGCTGGCGGAGTTCCTCTCCGAGCGGCGCGGCTCGCGCGTGGAGGTGCGCGCCCCCGTGCGCGGGGAGAAGCGCCGCCTGCAACAGCTCGCAACGGAGAACGCGCTGGTCGCGCTGGACTCGGACGCGCTCGCGAAGAAGGCGCACTACCGGAAGTTCGGCGTGCGAGGGCTCGACGGGCAGGACGACTACGCGGCGCTGGCCGAGGTCGTGTCGCGGCGGTTCGCGCGCGTGCGCGACGCCGCTGCCCAGGATTACGACGAGTCGTTCGCGGCCGTGCCGAACCTCGTCGTGATCGACGGCGGCAAGGGCCAGCTCGCGGCGGCGCTGCAGGCGATGCAGGCGTTCGACCTGCCGCGCGTCGCGGTGATCTCGCTGGCGAAGCGGATCGAGGAGGTCTTCCTGCCCGGGCGGCCGGAGCCGGTGCTCCTGCCTCACGACTCCGCGGGCCTGCAACTCCTCCAGCGGATCCGCGATGAGGCGCACCGCTTCGCGATCGGCTTCCATCGCCAGCGCCGCGATGCGAAGGCCCGCGAGTCGATCTTCGACACGCTCCAGGGCGTGGGGCCTGTAAGGCGGCGCGTGCTACTCCGCCACTTCGGCTCGGCCGAGCGGTTTCTCGCGGCGTCCCAGGAGGAACTCGAAGGCGTGCCCGGCATCCCGGAACGGACCGCGCGCTCGATCTACGCGCAGCTCCACAAGGCAGGCCGGGCGTAGCCGCAGCCGTCGGCCCGGCCGCTGCCTTCGCGCTCTTCCGGCAGCGCTCCTTCGGGCCCTACTTCGTCGGGAACGCGCTCTCCGCGAGCGGGACCTGGTTCCAGAACCTCGCCTCGGCGCTGCTGATCTACCGTCAGACGCACTCGGCGCTCCTGCTCGGCGTCCTCAACTTCTCGCAGTTCATCCCGATCCTCGTGCTCGCGCCGTGGGCGGGGGCCGCCTCCGACCGCTTCAACCGGCGGCAACTACTGCTCGTCACCCAGAGCGTTGCGATCGTCCTCTCCGGCGGGCTCGGCGTGCTTGCCTGGCAGGGTCTCGCCCCGCCGGCGGTCGTGATCGCCGATGCGATCGCGCTCGGGATCGTGAGCGCGTTCTCGGCGCCGGCCCAGCAAGCGCTGGTGCCGTCGCTTGTCGAACCGCGCGAGGTGCCGACGGCGGTCGCGCTCAACTCGATGACGTTCAACCTCGCGCGGGCGATCGGCCCGGCCACGGCGGCGCTCGCGGTCGAGTACCTCGGCATCCCGGCGGCGTTCGGGCTGAACGCGTTCTCGTACCTGATCTTCATCGCCGCGCTGCTCGTGATCGGCCCGCAGGCGCAGGAGCTCGCTGACCGCTCGGTCAGCCAGGTGCGGGCGAGCATCGACATCCTCCGGCGCAAGCCGCAGCTCCTCGTCTTCCTGGTGATCGTGGCCTCGGTCGGGTTCGCCTCCGACCCGATCAACACGCTCGCGCCCGCCTGGGCGCACGCGTTCGGGGAGAAGGACACGACCGCCGGCTTCATCATCGGCGTCTTTGGCGCGGGAGCGGTCACCGCGGGCCTGGTCGTCGCCGGGCGCGTGGGAGGGAGCCGGCGAAGGATGTTCGTCACGCTGCTCCTGCTCGGCGGTGGGCTCGTCGCCTTCTCACTGTCGCCGTGGCTGGAGCTCGCGCTGCCGTTCCTGTTCGTGGCCGGCTTCGGCTACCTCGCGTCGAACACGCACGCCACCTCGCGGCTGCAGCTCGGCGTCGAGCCGTGGGAGCGTGGGCGGATCATGGCGCTCTGGAGCGTCGCGTTCCTCGGCCTGCGCCCGTTCGCCAGTCTCCTCGACGGCGCGATCGCGGCGGCCTTCGGAGTCAGGGTCGCGGGGGTCGTGCTCGCGCTGCCCGCCCTTGGATGCGCCGTCTGGATGGCCGTGCGGGCGCGAACGCGAGGCTGGGGCCCGGCGCGCGCTCAGCTCCCGCCGGCCTAGGGAACGGGAATCGAGCTCGTGAAGATCGACTCCTGCAGGCGGTTGCGCTTCGGCTTCTGTGCCAGCGCGAAGACGGGCACGGCACGTCCGCCCGCGAACGACGTCGAGATGTAGTCGCCGACCATCGAGCCGAGCGTCGTGTTCGCGATCCCCGAGATCGGCACTCGCCTGGAGTTCAGCAGCTTCGGTTTCGACCAGCTCGCACCGCCGTTGGAGGAGGAGACGAAGCGGACGTCGAGGCTCGAGCCGCGCCAGACGTAGTAGGCGAGCGCGAGCCGGCCCGAGCGCGTGGGGTCGGCGTCGAGCCCGGGGAGCTCGGCGTCGCCGGCGCCGGTCGGGATCCGCGTGACCGGCGTCCAGCTGACTCCGTCGGTCGTCGAGATCGAGACGATCGAGTTCGCCGTGCAGCCGGGATGAAACGAGCAGTCGGCCCAGGCGACATACGCGCGCCCGTCTGAGCTGAGCGCCGAGGTCGGCAGCGGCCCCGCGCGCAGCGCGTCGTGGGCGCGGTACTCGGCAGGCGCGATTCCGACCTCGAGCTTCCAGGTGACCCCGCCGTCGTCCGAGTACACGACCGAGACCTTCCGCTCGTCGTAGAACGGGATCAGCGCGCGGCCGCTCGGCAGCACGAGCGGCTGAACGCCCGGCGCGCCGGAGCCGCGGATCGATCCCCGTCCCGGAAAGCCGGGCGCGGCGGCCGGCGCCGACCACGTCGCGCCGCCGTCGCTCGAGACCTGCGCGACGACCTCCTCGCTGCCGAGGTCGCTGTAGCTGAGATAGCAGTTGCCGTAGTGCGGGCTCTGCGGCCAGTTGTCGCAGGCGATCCACTCCTTGTCCTGCGAGATGTCGTTCGGCGTGCGCACCGCGACCACCGGTGCGCTCCAGTGCAGGCCGTCGCTCGAGCGGCTGACGTCGAGCGAGGAGCCCTGGCCGAAGACGAGCGAGACGGCCAGCCACTGCCCGTGCTTGCGGTCGTAGGCGATCGACGGGTCGCTCGCGCGCGGCGTGAGCCCGTGCAGGGAGCCGCGCTTCCACGTGCGCCCGCTGTCCCGGGAGGTCGCGAAGCCGATCGTGTGCGAGCCGCCGTCGAAGTAGCGCCCGACCTGGAAGACCGCGACGACTGTCGTCCCCGATGCGAACGAATCCGGCTCGACTTCCGTCTGGTGCTCGCTGCCGGAGTTGCGGTACGGGTCGAGCGAGGCGCGGCGCGTGACGGTCTCGCAGTCGCGACCGACGCGGTCGAAGCCGTCGACCGTCGCGAGGTCGTTGCCAAGGCCGCAGTTGACCACGTCGCGGACGCCGTTGACGGCCTGGAGCTTGTCAGGGCCGCGCGTGCCACGGATGCGGGCGGCGGTCGCCACGGAGGCGGCGACGAGCACGACCCCGATGGCGACGACGAGTGTTCGCTTCAGCGGCTCCCGCCGGGCCTGCCGTCCCCGTCGGCGCCCTCGAGGAACGGGTAGCGGTAGTTGCGCGGCGGGACGAACGTCTCCTTGATCGTCCGCGGGCTGACCCAGCGGATCAGGTTCCACATCGAGCCGGCCTTGTCGTTCGTGCCAGAGGCGCGCGCGCCGCCGAAAGGCTGCTGGCCGACGACCGCGCCGGTCGGCTTGTCGTTGACGTAGAAGTTCCCGGCGGCGTAGCGGAGCGCCTCCTGGGCCTCGTCGATCGCCGCGCGGTCCTGCGAGAAGATCGCGCCCGTGAGCCCGTAGGGCGCGGTGTCGTCGACGAGTTCCAGGGTCTGCTCCCATTCGTTCTCGGGGTAGACGTACGTGGTGACGATCGGGCCGAAGAACTCCTCTTGCATCAGCCGGTCGCGCGGGTTCTTCGTCTCGATCACGGTCGGCTCTACGAAGAAGCCCTCGCTGTCGTCGGTGCCGCCGCCGACGAGCACCTCCGCGTCGTTCGAGCGCGCGTGGTCGATCGCCTCCTTCTGGCGCGCGAACGACTTGCCGTCGATCACGGCGCCCATGAAGTTCGAGAAGTCACTGACGTCGCCCATCTTGATGGTGCCGACCTCCTCGACCAGCCGCTGGCGGAGCTGCGGCCAGAGGTTCGACGGCGCGTAGACGCGGGAGGCGGCCGAGCACTTCTGGCCCTGGTACTCGAACGAGCCTCTGAGGATCGCGGTCGCGACCGCATCGACGTCGGCGCTCGGGTGAGCGACGATGAAGTCCTTGCCGCCGGTCTCGCCGACGATCCGCGGGTAGTTGCGGTAGCGGTCGATGTTCTCGCCGACGGTCTTCCAGATCGAGTGGAAGACCTCGGTCGAGCCGGTGAAGTGGATCCCGGCCAGATGGTCGCTCGCGAGGACGGGATCGCCGACGGCCGCGCCGCTGCCTGGGAGGAAGTTGATCACGCCCGGCGGGAGGCCGGCCTCCTCGAGCAGCTTCAATGTCCAGTACGACGAGTAGGCGGCGGTCGAGGCGGGCTTCCAGAGAATCACGTCGCCCATCAGCGCAGGGCTCGTCGAGAGATTCGCGCCGATCGCCGTGAAGTTGAACGGCGAGATCGCGAAGACGAAGCCTTCGAGCGGGCGGTACTCCATCCGGTTCCAGACACCCGGCGAGGAGACCGGCTGCTCCTCGTAGATCCGCACGATGAACCCGACGTTGAAGCGCCAGAAGTCGATCACCTCGCAGGCAGCGTCGATCTCCGCCTGGTGGGCGGTCTTCGACTGGTTCAGCATCGTCGCCGCGACGAGGGTCGGCCGCCACGGGCCGGCGAGCAGCTCGGCCGCGCGGAGGAAGACCGCGGCGCGCTCCTCCCACGGGAGCCGGTGCCAGTCTTCCCAGGCCTCGGCGGACGCTGAGATGGCGCGCTCGACCTCGGCCGGGCTCGCTTTGTGCACTTTGGCAATGACGTGGTCCTTGTCGTGCGGCGTGACCGCGTCGAAGGTGTCGCCGGTTCGGATCTCCTCGCCGCCGATCACGCACGGGATGTCGAGCTGGTCGTTACCGAGCTCCGCGAGCCGGGCTTCGAGCGCGGCGCGCTCCGGCGAGCCCGGCGCGTAGTCACGGACCGGCTCGTTCTGCGGAGGCGGCGGGCGGAAGATGCCTGGGCGGCTCACGCTGTGATTCTACGATTCAACCGATGGTCGAGCGGGTCGCGTACGCGGTGGACGGGTGGGGCGTGGGGGAGCTGACCTTCGCCGACGGCGTGCTCGCCTGGCACGAGCTGCCCGCACGAGCCGAGCCGTCGCGGGCTCGGCATCCGCTCGCGGCGCGGATCCAGGCGTACCTCCGCGGGCGCACCGACGACTTCCTGGACGTCGAGCTCGACCTCTCGTGGTGCACGCCCTTCCAGCGGTCGGTCGTGAACGTGCTGCGTTCGGTCCCGTACGGCGAGACGGCGACGTACGGCGAGATCGCCGCGCTCGCCGGCCATCCCAACGCACAGCGTGCGGTTGGTTCCGTGTGCGCGGCGAACCGGTTCGCGCTGGTCGTCCCGTGCCACCGCGTCGTCGCCGCGGGCGGGCTCGGGTCCTACGGCTCGCTCGGCCCGGCCTACAAGCGGCGGCTACTGGAGCTCGAGGGTGCCGTTCTCTGAGGACGTGCGGGCCGAGCTCGCGGCGGTCGCGTCCGAGCGCGAGTGCGACCGGCTGGCGGAGCTGTCCGCGCTCTTCCACTTCGCCGGCCGGCTCCACCTGTGCGGCAGGGGAGAGGTTGCGCTGCATCTCGACCTCGCGAGCGCGGCGGTCGCTCGGCGCGCGTTCTCGCTGCTGCGCTCGTTCGGCGTCGGCTCCGAGATCCGAACCTATCGCCGCCGGGCGTTCGGCCGGGACACCCGCTACCAGCTCCACGTCGAGGAAGAGGCGGGGCTGCTCGCCCGGACAGGCATCGTCGACGCGCGCTCGAGGCCGCGCGAACGGCCGCCCAAGAGCCTGCTCGGACGGGGTTGTTGCCGCGCCGCGTACCTGCGCGGGGCGCTGCTCGCGGCAGGCTCGATCAGCGCGCCGCCGTCCCCTCACCTCGAGATCCGCTGCGAGAGTCGAGCCGGCGCGGAGACGCTGGCCGCGGCGGCGACGGCGGAAGGCGCCGAGCTGCGCATTGCCGAGCGCGGCGAGCAGTTCATCGCCTACGCGAAAGGGATCGACCGGATCGCCGACGTGCTCGCCGTCGCAGGCGCGAGCGATGCCGCGCTTGCGCTCGAGGAGCGGGCGGTCGTCGGCTCGACGCGCGCCCGCGCGAATCGGCTCGCGAACGCGGACCACGCCAACCTTGTCCGTGCAGGCCGTGCCGCCCACGAGCAGGTCGAAGCGGTGCGCCGCCTGCAGCGCCGAGGCCGGCTCGACGAGCTCTCCCACCCCTTGCGCGAAGTCGCCGAGCTTCGCCTCAAGAACCCGTCGCTCTCGCTCCGCGACCTCGCCAGGAAGTGCGATCCACCGGTGAGCAAGGCGACCGCGCACCGCCGACTCCAGTCGGTCCTGCGCCTGGCCCGGCGGTAGTAAGTGGCGGGCCGGAGGGGAAGCTCCGAGGACGACCTCCCCCTCCGCATTGTCGCGCTCCGGACCTTGGCGACGGACGGGGTCTGAATCCATCGCCGGACGAGCGCGAACCCGCCCGGCGGAGTATTACGCACCCCGCCGCCGGAAAACTACGCGCTTGAAAGTCGTAAGAATCGGACTCCGTTAGAGGGCTCGGAACGGTCCGCGCGGTTAGACTCGACGCGAAGTCGACGAGGAGGACACGTGGCTATTCGGGTAGGAATCAACGGTTTCGGGCGGATCGGACGCAACTTCTTCCGGGCGCATCTCCAGCGCGGCGGCGACTTCGAGGTGGTTGCTGCGAACGACCTCGGCGACGCCGAGACGATGGCCTACCTGCTCAAGCACGACTCCGTTCTGGGCACCTTGAACGAGGACGTCCACGCCGGCGAGGGCAAGATCGCCGTCGGCGACCGGGATATCCAATTGCTGAGCGAGCGCGACCCCGCCAACCTCCCGTGGAGCGACCTCGGCGTCGACGTCGTGATCGAGTCGACGGGCTTCTTCACCGACCGCGACGGCGCCGCTAAGCACCTCGACGCCGGTGCGCGCAAGGTGATCATCTCGGCGCCCGCGAAGGGCCCTGACATCACGCTCGTGATCGGCGTCAACGATGGCGACTACGACCCTGAGGAGCACCACGTCATCTCAAACGCCTCGTGCACGACGAACTGCGTGGCGCCGCTCGCGAAGGTCCTGCACGACGAGCTGACGGTCGAGCAGGGCTTCATGACGACCATCCACGCGTACACGAACGACCAACGCGTGCTCGACCTCCCGCACGAGGACCTGCGCCGGGCCCGGGCGGCGGCGATCAACCTGATCCCGACCTCGACCAGGGCCGCGCGCGCGATCGGGCTCGTGCTGCCCGACCTGCAGGGGAAGGTCGACGGCATGTCGATGCGCGCGCCAGTGCCGACCGGCTCGATTGTCGACCTCGTGTGCCGGGTCGGGCGCGAGACGACCAAGGACGAGGTCAACGAGCTCTTCCGCTCGAAGGCGGACAGCGGGCCGTTCGAGGGGATCTTGCAGTACACCGACGAGCCGCTCGTGTCGACCGACATCCAGCACTCGTCCTACTCGTCGATCTTCGACAGCGAGCTGACGATGGTGCACGGGAACATGGTCAAGGTCTTCGGCTGGTACGACAACGAGTGGGGCTACTCGTGCCGGCTCGTCGACCTCGTCGCGAAAGTCGGCGCGACGCTGCCTGCCGCCGTCGGTGCGTAGACCGCGCTCGGTCCGCGAGGCCGATGTCCGCGACAAGCGCGTGCTCGTGCGCGCCGACCTGAACGTGCCGCTCGACAACGGCCGTGTGGCCGACGACACGCGCATCCGCGCCTCGCTGCCGACGCTCCAGTACCTCCTGGAGCACGACGCGAAGGAGGTCGCGGTCTGCTCGCATCTCGGCCGGCCGAAGGGGCCTGACCCGGCCTTCTCGATGACGCCGGTCGCCCGCCGCCTCCGCGAGCTGCTGCCCGACGAGCGAATCGACCTGCTCGAGAACACCCGCTTCGACCCGGGCGAGACGAAGAACGACCCCAAGTTCGCCCAGCACCTCGCGGACGGACGCGACCTGTTCGTCGAGGACGCCTTCGGCTCCGTCCATCGTGCGCATGCCTCGACCGTCGGCGTCGCCAAGCTCCTGCCCGCCTACGCCGGCCTCCTACTCGAACGCGAGCTCGCGGAGCTCGGGAAGCTGCTCGGCGACGTCGAGCGGCCGTTTGTGCTCGTCTCCGGCGGCGCGAAAGTCGAGGACAAGCTCGGCGTCCTGCGCAACCTCGGGGGCAAGGCGGACAGCGTGCTCGTCGGCGGCAAGATGGCGAGAACCCGCTCGGGTTCCCCGTGGAGCTGCCGAGCGACGTCGTCGCCGCGGCCGCGTTCGAGGCCGACGCGGAGAGCAAAGTCGTGCCGTACCACGAGCTGCCGGAGGGCTGGCTGGGCCTCGACATCGGGCCCGAGACGCGCGAGCGGTTCGCAGGCACGATCGCAGAGGCGCGGACGATCTTCTGGAACGGCCCGATGGGCGTCTTCGAGTGGCCGCGCTTCGCCGAGGGAACGAAGGCAGTCGCGGAGGCCGTCGCCGCGAGCGATGCGTTCTCGGTCGTCGGCGGCGCCGACTCGATCCATGCCCTCAACGAGCTCGGCCTGCTCGACCAGGTCTCATGGGCCTCGACCGGCGGAGGCGCCGCGCTCGAGCTGCTCGAGGGCAAGGAGCTGCCGGGCGTGGCCGTGATTCCGTCCGCTTAGGGCAGCGCTTTCCCGAGTGGAACGATCTGCCGCCGGTAGACCGCACGCGAGCGTGGCTTCGACGCGAGATCGAAGCGCGATCCGGCTCCGGCGGTGTAGTAGGAGACAAACTCGAGGCGTGCGTGCGAGCGGATGAAGCGCGCCATGTGCTGGACGTACGAGGGGTCGTCGACGCCCCAGAGGCCCCACTCGGGAACGGCGAAAGGCTTGTGCTTGTGAGCCCGGTAGAGCGCCTCCCCGGCCGCCCACTCGGCGCCGTGGCCCAGGTCGTAGAGATCGTCGCCCACGACGTCCACGTACGCATCGCCGGGGTAGTACGCGGCGGCCGAGTTCCCGCCGACCTTCGGCGCGCCATAGCCCTGTGGGTTCCAGACGACCCTGAGCTTTGGCGTCGTCGGCGCCAGGTCGTGGTTGACCCCTGGGAGCCCGAGTCGCGAGAGCTTCGCGTTCATGTCGTCGGCCGTACCGCCGCGCGCGAGGATCGCGATTCGCGCGAATGCCTTGCGTGTCCACTTCGTCGAGTGCGCCGCATTCCGGCGCGTGCCGTTCGCGTTGTAGGCGCAGACGTTCTCCCAGTACGCGTTCATCTCCGGGAACGGGCGCAGGTAGAAGCGCGGGCCGGACCACTGCGCGATCGCGTCGTTGAGAACGAAGAGGAAGCCGTCGATGCGACCCTTGGCGATGGCCGCCGGGGAGGCCGTCTCCCGCTGGCCGTACGCACCGCTCGTGAGTGCCAGAAGTGGGATCGGGCCGAGGTTCTTGAGCGCTCCCTTCACGTAGCGGTGATTGAAGCCCATGAAGATCTGCTTGATCTGCGAGCGCTGTCCCGTCTGCGCCTGGAAGCGCCCGGCGGTCCCGAAGACGCCGAGCAGGACGTGGTGCGACGCGGCGCTCGCTCCCGCCGGAAGCAACAGAGTGAACGCGACCAGAAGGGCGGCTCGTTTCATCGGCTCAGTGTAGGGCGGCTCTAAGATGGCCGCCCTTGCCGCTTCTGGCCGCCAACTGGAAGATGTACAAAGGCCCCGCCGAGACGCGCGCGTTCTGCGCGGCGTTCGAGCCGCCGGCCGGAGTCGAGGCTGTCCTCTGCCCGCCGTTCGTCTCGCTCGCGGCGGCGCTGGAGAACTCGCACACGGTGTTCGCGCAGAACGTCCACTGGGCGGACGAGGGTGCCTTCACCGGCGAGGTCTCGGCGCCGATGCTGCTCGAGCTCGGCGTCGACGGCGCGATCGTCGGGCACTCGGAACGGCGCCAGTACTTCGGCGAGACCGACGAGACGGTCCGGCTGCGGGTCGAGCACGCGCTCGAGGCGGGCCTCCGCGTGATCGCGTGCGTGGGCGAGCTCGAACACGAGCGCGAAGGCGGCGAGGCGGACGACGTGCTGCGGCGCCAGGTCTCGGTGCTCCCGCGCCACGAGCGGCTCGTCGTCGCCTACGAGCCGGTTTGGGCGATCGGCACGGGCAAGACGGCGACGCCCGAGCAGGCGCAAGAGGCGCACGCCCTGATCAAGAGCCTGCTCGACGTCCCGGTGCTCTACGGCGGCTCGGTCAAGCCCGAGAACGCGGCTGAGCTGATGGGCCAGCGGGACGTCGACGGCGCTCTCGTCGGCGGTGCGTCGCTCGACGTGGAATCGTTCACGGCGATTTGCCGGGCCGCTTCCCCCTCGTAGCGCTCGTCATCCTCGACGGCTGGGGCTGCGCGCCGCCCGGCCCCGGGAATGCCGTCGAGCTCGCCGACACACCGGTCTTCGACCGGCTCTGGGCGGATTACCCGCACACGACTCTGAAAGCGTCGGGTGAGGCGGTCGGGCTGCCCGCGGGCCAGATGGGCAACTCGGAGGTCGGCCACTTGACGATCGGCTCGGGCCGGGTGCTCGACCAGGACCTGCAGCGGATCAACCGAGCGATCGCGGACGGGTCGTTCTTCGAGAACCCGGCGCTGAAGGCGGCGTTCGCAAAGGGCGGCGACGTCCACCTGCTCGGGCTCGTCTCCCACGGGGGCGTCCACTCGCACATCGACCACCTCAAGGCGCTGCTTCGCTTCGCGCCCGAGCGAACGTGGATCCACGCCTTCACAGACGGGCGCGACGTCTCGCCGCACGCTGCCGAGCGTGACCTCGCGGAGCTACCGCTCGAACGAATCGCAACCGTCGCCGGCCGCTACTACGCGATGGACCGCGACCAGCGCTGGGATCGAACGGATCGTGCCTTCGCCGCGATCTGTCTAGGAGAGGGCGCCGAGGCCGACGACCCCGTCGAGGCGGTCAAGGCGAGCTATGAGCAAGGCACAACCGACGAGTTCATCGAGCCGACCGTCATCAGCGGCCGGCCGCGGCTCACGAAGGACGACACCGCGATCTTCTTCAACTTCCGCCCCGACCGCGCCCGCCAGCTGACGCAGAAGCTTTTGGAGGCCGGCTACGACCTGACCACGATGACGCGCTACCGCGAGGGCTTCGACTGCCCGGTCGCCTTCGCCGAGCAGGACGTCGAGAGGACGCTCGCCGAGGTCCTCGCCGAGCACGGCCTCAAGCAGCTCCACGTCGCCGAGACCGAGAAGTACGCGCACGTGACGTACTTCTTCAACGGCGGCGAGGAGCACGAGTTCGCCGGCGAGACGCGGATCCTGGTCCCGAGCCCACGCGAGGTCGGAACCTATGACCAGAAGCCGGAGATGTCGGCCGACGAGGTCGCGCGACGCTTCTCGGAGGCGCTGGAGGAGGACGGCTACAGCTTCGCGNTCGTCAACTTCGCCAATCCGGACATGGTCGGCCACACCGGGTCGATCCCGGCCGTGATCCGCGCCGTCGAGACGACCGACCGCTGCCTCGGCGACGTCGTCGACGCGGTCGAGCGTGCCGGCGGCGTGTCGCTCGTCACCGCCGACCACGGAAACGCCGAGCAGATGCTCGAGCCGGACGGCACGAGCCCGCACACCGCGCACACGACAAACCCGGTGCCGCTGATCGTGACCGATGCAACGACGAGCCTCCGCGACGGCGGGGAGCTCAAGGATCTGGCCCCAACCGTTCTTGCTTACCTGGGCCTCACGAAAGACTTACAGATGGGAGGCGAAAACCTCTGCAAATAGCCCAAATGGGCTGCTTACAGCCGAACCTATTCCCGTCTATACTCCGCAAGCCTTGTCACTGGCCCAGCCCGATCCAGGCGTCCTGCGGAAGGCGCAACGTGGCGACGAACGCGCGTTCTCCATCATCCTCCGCGCCTACGAGACGCCCGTCTTCAACTACGTGCTCCGGCTCGTTAACGGAGACCGGTCGCTCGCCGAGGACCTCACACAGGAGGTCTTCCTGCGGGTCTTCCAGGGCCTGCC
>VAXD01000022.1:18996-29179 GCA_005884155.1 Actinomycetota bacterium
TCGACCTGAAGATGGCGCTGCTTCTCCGCGACGTCGTCGGCCTCTCGTACACGGAGATCGCCGATTCGCTCGAGATCACGCTCGCCACGGTGAAGTGGCGGATCTACAAGGCGCGCGAGGAAGTCCAGATCGCGCTCGTGCGCGAGGGCGTCTCGTTCGCGCCCACTCCGGCCGCGACGGCCGAGAGCTCGGTCTAGGAGGGCTTGACGAAACCTGGCCTGAGCCGTCGGGCCGCGCTGTCCGCCCCGAGGCGGCGTCCTCAGTCGGCCCAATAGCTATCCACTATTGGGCCTCCCTGCGTCCTTGCCTCGGAACGGCCATCGCACCCCGACGACGAGCAAGGTTCCGCCAAACCCTCCTAGCCTCCGGCCGAATGCTGCCGTAGCCAGGCCGCGAGGTTGCGGGCCTGCTCCTGCGGGGTCGCGCCTTGCGGGATCGGCTGCACGGCCGGAGTCGACACGACGACCGCCGTCGTGCCCCGGGAGCCGCCGTTGCTCCCGCCGCGGCTGCTCAGCGCGACTGCGAGCAGGATCGCCGCCAGTACGAGAACGCCCGCGAGGGCGAACCAGAGGCGGCGCCGGCTCGGCGAATCCGCGGGAAGCACGCGAGTCGGGCGCGTCGGCGCGCGCATCGGCTGTGTCGCCGTATCCCCGCGGAGCTCGGCTGCGAGCGCGCCGCCGTCCGCGGGCCGGTAGTCAGGATTCCGGGCGAGGCAGTGCATGACGACGTCCTCGAGCTCCTGCGGCACCTCGGGCGCGAGCTCGCGCACGGGCGTGACCTCCATCCGGCCCTGCTTCGCGGCCAGGTCGGCGAGCGACTCGAACTCGAACGGCGGCTTGCCCGTCAACAGCTCATAGAGAACCGCGCCGACGGAGTAGACGTCCGCGGCCGGACCGACGTCCTCGCCGAGGGCCTGCTCGGGTGAGAGGTACGCGGCGGTGCCGAGCACGGTCCCGGCCTGCGTCAGCGCGGTCGCCTCCGCGGCGCGCGCGATCCCGAAGTCGACGATCTTGAGCGTGCCGTCGCTGCCCAGCAGGAGGTTCTGCGGCTTGATGTCGCGGTGGACGAGCCCGGCGCCGTGCGCGTGCGCCAGCCCGTTGGCAGCCTGCAGCGCAAGCGCCCGCGCTTCGTCGGACGCGAGCCGACCGCGGCTCGCGAGCGCGTCCGCGAGGCTCTCGCCGTCGACGTGCTCCATCACGATGTACGGCCGGCCGCCGTCCTCGCCGGCGTCGTAGACGCTGACGACGTTCGGATGCGAGAGCCGGGCGGCGAGCCTCGCCTCGCGCACGAAGCGCTTGCGGAAGCTCGGGTCGCCTGTGAGGTTCTCCGCCAGGAGCTTGACCGCGACGGGACGGTCGAGCTCGGTGTCGCGCGCGAGGAAGACCGACGCCATCCCGCCGTGCCCGAGAGGCCGCTCGAGCCGGTAGCGCCCGCCCGCGACGGCTTGAGCGCTCAATTGCCGTCCCCGTGGTGGCCGTGCTTCTTGTGCTTGTGCTCGCCGGGCGGCTTGTCGGGCTTCGGCTTCGGTTCGGCGCAGGCCGGGACCCGTGCGGCGAGGTCGTTCGCGGCGGTCGTCAGCGGCTCCTGGTACCGGGCCGGAATCTGCGAGATGTTCGCGGTCAGGTCGTTCAGGAGCTTCGTGGCCGCGCCGTGGCCCGCACAGCCGACGTTCGCGGCGATCGCATCGGCGTCTGCGGCGAGCTGGTGCGCGACCGCGGCGGGGATCTTCGGCGCCGGCGGCTGCTTCGGCGGTGTGGAAGAGCCGCCACAGCCTGCGAGCAGCAAGACGCTAGACGCCACGAGCCAGGCGCTCGGCCAGCGCATCAGGCAACCCCCTTTCGCGAATCTCCTCCTGGGTTCGCGCGACAGGGTAGGCGACGCGACGAAACTCGGCGCGCCCTGAGCCGAAGTCGAGCAGGAGCCACGCCGCGCGCGGATCGCCGTCGCGCGGCTGGCCGACCGAGCCGGGGTTGAGGAGGCAGCGCGCCGACGAGCCGCCCAGCTTGGCCTCAGTGCCTTCCGGTGCGATCCCGCCGCCCAGCTCGCCTCGCTCGAGCACGATCGCGAGCGGGACATGGCTGTGGCCGACGAGGACGAGCGGTTCCTCGGTCAGCTCGAACGAGGCCTCGACCGCGTCGATCGTCAGCACGTACTCCCAGACCGGGTCGCGCGGGCTGGCGTGGAAGAGCTCGGCGCGCTCGCGCCGCCCGGACGACCGCAGGGTCTCCAGGTAGGCGCGCGCTTCCGGCGTCAGCACCACGCGAGTCCAGTTCGCGCTCGCGACCGCGTCGGGAGCGAACTCGGCCAGGTCGACCTCGCCCAGGACACCCAGGTCGTGGTTACCGGCCAAGCAGAGCGCCGCCCGTTCCTGGACGGCCGCGCAGCACGGATTCGGACGCGGCCCGTAGCCGACGAGGTCGCCCAGGCACCAGAGCTCGTCCGGCGACTCGGCGTCGACGGCCCGGAGGACTGCTTCGAGCGCGTGCCAGTTACCGTGAACGTCGGAGATGACCGCGACCCGGCTCGCCAAGGGCTCAACCTTATTCGCGGTAGCCGCGGGCTGGATCGTCGCCGGGTGGTTTCTCTGGCAGACGACCGTGCCGGGCGACCTGCACCTCTCGGGCCTCGACCCGCACCGCTACTGGAGCGATGCGCTTCTGCACCGCTCGGCGCGCTACGACGGGCTGCTGCGCTGGGACTGGGTCGCTGCGACGCTTGCCGGCATCGCCGCGCTGGTCGTGCTCGTACGGCTCGGCCCCAGGCTCGCGGCGGCGTGGGAGCTCGGGCGCGTCGGCACGGGCGTGATGGTCGGCGCCGTCGCGACGCTCGTCGTCTGGGCGGTGAGCCTGCCGTTCGGGCTCGTCGCGCTCTGGTGGGGCCGCCGTTATGGGCTCGAGAAACAGAGCTACGTCGAATGGCTCCTCTCCCAGTGGCCGGCGCTGCTCGGGCAGGTGGTCGGGCTGACGATCGTGCTGACGGTGCTGATGCTGCTGGCCGGCCGCTTCCCGCGCTGGTGGTGGCTGTACGCGGGCGTGATCTTCACGTGTGTCGCGGTCGTGCTCTCGCTGGTGCTGCCGTACTTCCTGACGATCGGTACGCGCAAGCCGCACCACACGAAGCTGGCGGCCCAGCTCCGAGCCCTCGAGCGGAAGGAGGGCATCGGCGGCACGCCGATTCGGATCGAGACCGTGAGCGACAGGACGACGGAGGTGAACTCGGAGGCGGTCGGGATCGGGCCGTCGTCGCGCGTGGTTCTCTGGGACACGATCCTCGACGGCCGCTTCACTCCCGGCGAGATCAGGGTGATTGCCGCGCACGAGTTCGGGCACGTCGCGCGGCGGCACATCTGGAAAGGGCTCGGCTGGTACGCACTGATCGAGATCCCCGGGTTCTTCGTGCTTGCGTGGCTGACGGCCCGGCGCGGCGGGATGGCTCGGCCCGAGGTCGTGCCGTTCGCGCTGCTCGTGATCGTGGTCTTCCACCTCGCGGTGACGCCCTTCACGAACGCCGTCTCGCGCCGCTACGAAGGCGAAGCCGACTGGCGATAGGCGACGCACGACCCGGCGTCGGCGCGAAAGCTCTTCCGGGCCTTTGCCCGCTACGACCTCGTCCAGCCGAACCCGCCGGGCTGGTCGTACGTCTGGATCGACGACCATCCGACGCTCGCCCAGCGAGTCGCGATGGCGAACGCCTGGGCGGCTAGGAGGGCTGGGCGGAACCTTGCTCGTCGCCGGGGTGCGATGGCCGTTCCGAGGCAAGGACGCAAGGAGGCCCAATAGTGGATAGCTATTGGGCCGACTGAGGACGCCGCCTCGGGGCGGACAGCGCGGCCCGGCGGCTCAGACCAGGTTTCGTTCAGCCCTCCTACGCGCGCTCGATGACGTAGAGGCCGTCAAGGAGCTCGACCCGGCCGGTCGGCGGGCCTGTGAGAACCGCCTCGACCGGATGCGGCTCCGCCGGGCGGCCCGTCGGGAGCCAGCCGCGACCCTCGGGCGCCAGGATCAGCGTGCGGCCGCGCTCGCCGAAAAATGCGAGCCGGCCCGGCTTGGAGAACGTTCCGTCCCAGAGCTCGAGCGCGAGGCCGAGGTGCAGCGGTGCGGCCAGCCTGAGCGGATCGCCGACGAGGCCGAGCTCCGACAGGCCTTCCCCCTCGACCCCTTGGTGCGTGATGATTTCGACGATGTTCCCCGCCGGATCGTGGAAGTAGAACGCCTTCGCGTCCCAGCTCTCGAAGTCGAAGACCACGTCGCCCGTCTCGCGGTCGGCCAGCGGCTCCGGAGTCGCTGCGAGCACGGCGTCGAAGCGGTCGGGAGGGGCGAGGAAGGCGAAGTGGTAGAACGGCTCGCCCTCGCCGGCCACGAACTCGAGCTCGGTCTCCCCGGTGCCAAGGCGCTCGTAGAAGTCCCCCAGCTCGTCGAGCACGCGCTCGGGAGCCCGCAGGCGAACCTGGAGGAACCTAATTCGAGTCGCCCTCGGACGTCTCCGGGAGGTTGCGGATCCCCTCGCGGGACGACCACTTCGACCACGAGTCGTTCATGGCGTCGAGCAGCTCACGCATGAAGCGAGTCGACATGTTCACGCGCGAGACGACCACGCCCGGGACGTCGCCCTCCTCGACCTCGTGGTCGACCCGCGCGAACGTGATCGTGAACTCGTAGTCGGAGAAGCTGATGTTGGCGAAGTTCGCGTAGACCCCGGCCAGGTTCTCGGGGTCGAGATGGATGTTGAGCTGGCGCTCCTCGCCTTCGCCTTCCACGGGTCGGGATACTACTCGCGTGAGAGATTCGTTCACGCCGCGCCGGGTTGCCTACGCAGTTGTGGCACTCGTGGTCGTCTTCGCAGCCGGGACGATCGGCTTTCGCAACACGCTCCACGAGGGCTGGTTGCAGTCGTTCTACCGGACGGTCGTCACCACGTCGCTGGCGGGCCTCGACACGGTGCCGCGGACGAACGGGGCTCGCGTGATCTCGATCGTGCTCGTGCTCGCAGGGCTGACTATCTTTGCGTACGTCGCGACGATCCTCGTCGAGGGCATCGCGGGTGGCATGTTCAGCGGCGCGCTGGCGGAGCGAAGGAGGCGGCGGAAGATCGAACGGCTAAGCGAGCACTACATCATCTGCGGCTACGGTCGCGTGGGCCGAAGGGCGGCGCTCGAGTTCCAGCACGCCGGCGTCGACTTCGTCGTGCTCGACTTCAACCCGGATGCGATCGAGCGCGCCCGCGAGGACGGCGTCCTCTTCATCGAGGGAAGCGGCAGCGACGACGCCGACCTGCAGGCGGCCGGGCTCGAGCGGGCCCGCGGGCTGATCGCATCCTCCGACTCGGACGCGGACAACCTCTACATCACGCTCAGCGCGCGGGCCGTGCGGCCGGACCTGCCGATCGTCGCCCGCGCCTCGGACGAGGACGCCGCGCGCAAGCTGCGGCTGGCCGGGGCCGACCGTGTCGTCCAGCCGTACTCGACCGCCGGCAAGGAGATGGCGAACCTCGTCCTGCGCCCGCAGGTGGCGGCCTTCCTCGACATCGTCACGTCGGGCGGAGGACCGGAGCTTCTGTTCGAGGAGATCCGCGTGACGAAGGAGTGCGGGCCCGCTGGCCAGTCGATCCGCGCCGTGCGCGTGCGCGACGAGACGGGCGCGATGATCGTCGCGCTGCGGAAGGGCGACGGCACCTTCGACGCGACGCCGACCGCCGACGCCGTGCTCGAGGCCGGCGACGTCGTGATCGCGGCCGGGACGCCAGAGGAGCTGCGGCTGCTCGAGGAGCTGTTCGCGCCCCGCGAAGCCCTTGCCTGACGCCGTCACCCGGCTCGCGGAGAGGCTGTCGGAGCTCGCCGGCGCGCCGGTCGAGCTTGAGCGGCCGAACGACCCGGTACACGGGGAGTATGCGACCAACGTCGCGCTCCAGCTCGCCCCGACGCGCAAGCGCCCGCCGCGCGAGCTCGCCGAGGAGATCGCGGTGGCCGCTGCCGGGCTGGACGACGTCGAGCGCGCGGAGGTCGCGGGCCCGGGGTTCGTCAACCTCTGGCTCGCGCCGGCCTGGTTCGAACAGGCGCTGGCCGAGATGCTCGAGGCGGGCAAGGACTACGGAGCCGGCTGGGCCGAGCAACGCGAGCGCGTCCAGGTCGAGATGGTCTCGGCGAACCCGACCGGCCCGATAACGGTGGCGTCGGCCCGCAACGGCGCGATCGGCGACTGCGTCGCGCGACTGCTCGCGTTCGCCGGCCACGAGGTCGAGCGCGAGTACTACTACAACGACTCGGGCACGCAGATGACGCTCTTCCGCGAATCCGTCGAGGCGATCCGGCGCGGGGAGGAGCCGCCGGAGAACGGCTACCGCGGCGAGTACGTCGCCGAGCTTGCGGGCGAGGAGGGCGACCCGGTGCCGAAGATGCTGGCGCAGGTCGAGGCGACGCTCGAGCGCTTCCGGATCCGCTTCGACTCGTGGGCGTTGCAGAGCAAGCTCGAGGGCCGGGTCGGCGAGTTCCTGCCGAAGCTCGACACGTACGAGAAGGACGGGGCCGTCTGGGCGCGTTCCTCGGCGTACGGCGACGACGACGACCGCGTGCTGATCCGCTCGCCGGAGAAAGGCGGCACGCCGACCTACCGTGCGGTGGATGTCGTCTACCTCGCCGACAAGCTCGAACGCGGCTTCAACCGCGCGATCTACGTCCTCGGTGCCGATCACCACGGCACGCGCAACTGGTATGCGGCCGTCGCCCGGATGCTCGGCTACGACCCCGAGCGCATCGAGGTGCTGCTCTACCAGCTCGTCCACCTGACGCGCGGCGGCGCGCAGGCGAGGATGTCCAAGCGGCGCGGGGAGGTCGTCTTCCTCGACGAACTGATGGACGAGATCGGCGTCGACGCCTCACGCTGGTACCTCGCCAACCGCGGCCCCGACCAGACCATCGAGATCGACGTCGACCTCGCCGCCGAGCGGACCGAAAAGAACCCGGTCTACTACGTCCAGTACGCGCACGCCCGTATCGCCGGAATTCTGCGGAACGCGGGCGCGGCGGAGATCTCGGCAGCAGCGCCTGCCGACGTCGCCCCCGAGGAGCGCGACCTGATCAAGCGGCTCGCCGAGTTCCCCGACGTCGTGCTCGAGGCAACCGAGCGGCGCGGCCCCCACGGCGTTCCGAACTACGCGATTCGTGTTGCCGACGACTTCCACCGCTTCTACCACCATCACCGGGTGCTCGAGAGCGACGCACAGGCGTTCCGGCTCGGGCTCTGCACCGCGACGCAGGCCGTGATCGCGCGCTGCCTCGACCTGGTCGGGGTCGAGGCGCCCGACCGAATGTAGGATCGAGGCCGATGGCCAGGCCCGAAGCCTCGGTCGCTGAGCCCGCGGCGAACGCGCCGGACCGCAACCTCGCGCTCGAGCTCGTGCGCGTGACCGAGGCGGCCGCGATGGGCGCCGGCCGGTGGATCGGCCGCGGCGAGAAGGAATCCGCCGACCAGGCCGCGGTCGACGGCATGCGTGCAGTCCTCGACACGGTCGAGATGACCGGCGTCGTCGTGATCGGCGAGGGCGAGAAGGACGAGGCGCCGATGCTCTACAACGGCGAGGAGGTCGGCAGCGGCCACGGCCCCGAGGTCGACGTAGCGGTCGATCCGCTCGAGGGGACACGCCTGACCGCCAAGGGCCAGCCGAACGCGATCGCCGTGATCGCACTCGCGGAGCGCGGGACGATGTTCTTCCCGGGCGCGGCTGTCTACATGGACAAGATCGCCTGCGGGCCCGACGCGATCGACCTGGTCGACATCGACGCGCCCGCGCGCGAGAACGTCGAGCGGGTCGCGCGCGCGAAGGGCAAGAAGCCGAGCGAGGTCTCGGTCGTCGTGCTCGAGCGCGACCGGCACGACGGGCTGATCGCGGAGCTGCGGGAGATTGGCGCGAAGGTCGTGCTGATTCCGGACGGCGACGTCGCGCCTGCGATCGCGGCCGCGCAGCCCGCGACCGGGGTCGACCTGCTGATGGGCATCGGCGGGACGCCTGAGGGCGTGATCGCCGCAGCGGCGCTGAAGTGCGTCGGCGGCGGCGTGCAGGGCAAGCTCTGGCCACGGAACGACGACGAGCGGCAGCAGCTCGTGGACGCCGGTTTCGACCTCGACCGCGTGCTGACGACCGACGACCTCGTCTCCGGCGACGACGTCTTCGTGGCCGCGACAGGCGTGACCACCGGAGCCCTGCTGCGCGGCGTGCGCTACACGCCCGAGGGCGCCGTCACCGACTCGATCGTGATGCGCTCACGCTCGGGCACCGTGCGCCGGATCGAGGCGACCCACGCGTTCGACAAGCTCGAGCGCTTCGCCGGTCGCCTGTACCGGCCGTAACGCGGCGCGGCGTCGCGAGACAAGAGCCCCATGCACCTGCTCGCCACGCTCCTCACCACCGTCGTCGCGGCCTCCGGCCCGGCGCTGACCGCGAAGCCCTCGCCGTACGGCAAGGCGGTCTTCGACGGGCGCGGGTTCGTCCTCTACGCCTTCACGCGCGACCACGGACGGAGTGCCTGCTACGGGGCGTGCGCGTCGCGGTGGCCGCCGTACTACGCCCGTCAGGGAAAGCTGACGGTGGGCGCGGGGATCAAGCGCACGCTGCTGGGCACGGTCAAGCGGCGGAGCGGCCGCAGGCAGGTGACCTACGCGGGCCGCCCGCTCTACGACTACGTCGGCGACCGCAGCCCGGGCCAGGTGCTCTGCCAGAACGTCGTCGAGTTCGGCGGCCGCTGGCTCTTGTTGCGGCCGAGCGGCAAGCTGCTCCGGTAGCTCAAGCCCTCTTCGCCGGGTGCCGATGTGCCGTGGATGCGGCGCATTGTCAGCTCGCCTGCGCTTCTGGTCGCGGCCGTCGCGGCGTACGCGCTGCTGCGTCTGACCGAGGTCCTCACCGCTTCGCCGTTCATCGACTACGACAGCGACCAGTACGCGCGCGTCGCCGCTCATCCGCTCTGGAGCCACGGCTTCCTGGCCGGCGAGAAGCCGTTCGTGCTGCCCCTCCTCTGGAAGCTGCTGCCGGGACCGGCGGTGCACGTCAGCCCGAACCTCGTGTACGGCGACATCCGGCCGGCGCTCCTGGCACAGGTCGTCGTCTCGATCGTCTGCTGGACGGTGCTCGCGCTCGTCGTCGCTCGCTCGCTGCGCCACTTCGGCGCGCGGGTGCTGGCGGTCGCGGCGATCCTCGGCTTCAGCTGCAGCATGGGGATCACCCAGTGGGATCACACGCTGATCTCCGAGTCGCTCTCGCTCTCGCTGCTCGCGTTGCTGCTCGCCGCTGCGCTCGTGTTGATGCAGCGACCGAGCGGCGTGACCGTCGCAGCCGCTCTCGGCGCGATGTTCCTCTGGACGTTCACGCGCGACACGAACGCCTTCTACGTCCTCATCGGCGGCCCGCTGCTCGCACTCGTGCTGGCGCGGCGCGGCTGGATGAGGCTCGCGCTGCCGCTCGCGGTGGGGGCGCTCCTGATTGTCGGCGCCAGCCGGTCGACCGCGTCGATAGCGGACCGCGGCGGGCTGCCGACCCGCAACGTGATGGTCTTCGCGCTCGCGAGTGACCCGCAGTTCGAGCGCTTCTTCGTCGACCACGGAATGCCGAACCAGCCCGGCCTCGCGCAGCGTCTCGGCCAGCGGCCGCCGAACCTCTACTTCACCGACCCGCGGCTCGTCCAGTTCCGGCGCTGGTTCGCGCGCTCCGGCGAGCGCACGTACTACGAGTGGCTCGCGACGCACCCGGGGAAGCTCTTCGGGCCGCCGCTGCGGAGCTTCGGCAGGCTGTACACGCCGAAGCCCTCGGAGCTCGCGGTCTACCGCGACTACCAGCCGCTGCCGCGCGTCCTGCCCGCGTGGGTCGATCCGTTCTTCTTCCCGGGCTCGAGCGCCGGGCTCGCCGCGCTGCTCGCGCTCGCCGTCGCCGGGTTTGCGTTCGCGGTCGCCGGCCGACGCGTGACCCGGCTCGACGCCGTGCCGCTCGCCTTCCTGGCCGCGACGCTGCCGGTCGCGATCCTGATCTGGCACGGCGACTCCGTCGAGCTCGACCGCCACCTCTTCCAGGGGACCGCGCTGACCCGGCTCAGCCTGCTCGTGCTCGTCCTGCTCGCCGCGGATCGTGTGCTCGAGTGGGCGTACGAACGCGGACGCGTCCCTGTCGGGCTCCAGCCCAAGGGTGAGACCGCGTGAGCGAG
>VAXD01000022.1:29225-29791 GCA_005884155.1 Actinomycetota bacterium
ACCTGCTCGTCGCGGCCGCGCCCGCCGCAGCGGGAACGCTCGGCCAGCCGGCCACGGCGAGCCGCGTCCTGCTGGGAATCGCGGCTTTCTGCCTCGTCGCGAGCGGCGTCTACTTCCTGAACGACGCGAAGGACGTCGAGCTCGACCGCGCGCATCCCACGAAGCGGTTGCGCCCGATCGCGGCAGGCATCGTGCCGGTGGGGCTCGCGCTGACGCTGGCCGGCATTCTCGACCTCGCGGGGCTCGTCCTCGCGACGGCCGTGGCGCCGCTGCTCGGGGCCGTGCTGCTCGGCTACATCGCGCTGAACGTCGGCTACACGCTCTGGCTCAAGCGCATCGCGCTGGTGGATCTCGCCGCGGTCGCCTCCTGCTTCGTCCTGCGCGCAGTCGCGGGCGGAGCGGCCGCGAACGTGACGCTGTCGGCGTGGTTCCTACTGGTCGTCTCGTTCGGCGCGGTGTTTGTCGTCGCCGGCAAGCGCTTCGGCGAGCTGGCCGAGCTTGGAGCAGGGAGGACCCGCGCGACGCTCGAGTCGTACTCGCCGCGCTTGCTGCGCACGATCTGGCTA
>VAXD01000022.1:29826-35690 GCA_005884155.1 Actinomycetota bacterium
CGGTTACCTGCTGACGATCGCGCCCTTCGGCCTCGCGCTCCACCGCTACTCGCGCTGCGTCGAGGTGGGGCAGGGCTCGGCGCCCGAGGAGCTGCTGCTCGGCGAGCCTGGCCTGGCTGCGCTAGCCCTGGCCTGGGCAGCGCTCTTCCTCCTCGCGCTGAGCTGAGGAGGGCTTGACGAAACCTAGTCTGAGCCGCCGGGCCGCGCTGTCCGCCCCGAGGCGGCGTCCTCAGTCGGCCCAATAGCTATCCACTATTGGGCCTCCCTGCGTCCTTGCCTCGGAACGGCCATCGCACCCCGACGACGAGCAAGGTTCCGCCAAACCCTCCTAGACCGCCGCGGTCTCCATCTCAGGCGCGTAGGAGCCTGTGCGGGCGGCGCCGTTGAACTTCGCTCGGCGGTAGAACGCCTTCTGCGCGTCCTCGACGTTGGCCTCGTCGCCGCCCCAGGTCTTGAGCGCTGGCGCCTGCAGCGCGCGCCCGTACGAGAACGAGAGCTCCCACGGATGCGGCCCACGCGCGTTCATCGCGTTCAGGTGGGCGGTGGCGTCCTCCCCCGAGAGGAAGACGATCCCCGGCACCGCCGCCGGAACGTGGCGGTAAAGCTCGTCGAGCGTCGCGTCCGCGACCTCGTCCACGCTGGCCCGGTTCGAAGCGTCGTAGCCGCTCAGCACCATGTTCGGCTTGAGCAGGGTCCCGTAGAGATCGACCCGCTGGTCGTGCAGCTCGGTGTAGAGCGCCTGCAGCGCGCGGCCGGTCGCGTTCCCTGCCTCCCCGATCGAGTGCGAGCCGTCCATCAAGACCTCCGGCTCGACGATCGGCACGAGTCCGGCCTCCTGCGAGAGCGCCGCGAACCGCGCCAGAGCGTGCGCGTTCGTCCAGACCGCGTACTCGCTCGGAATCCCGTCGCCGACCGAGTAGGTGGCGCGCCACTTGGTGAAGCGCGCGCCGAGCTCGTAGTACTCCTCCAACCGCTCGCGCAGCCCGTCGAGGCCCTCGGTGATCGTCTCGTCGGAGGCGAGCGCCAGCAGCTTCGTCCCCTTGTCGACCTTGATCCCCGGAATGATCCCGCGGCTCTCGAGGAGCTTCGGGAAGGGCGTCCCGTCCGCGGAGCTCTGGCGGATCGTCTCGTCGAACAGGATCACGCCGCTGATGTACTCCTCGACGCCGTCGGCGGTGAAGAGGAGCTCGCGGTAGGCGCGCCGGTTGTCCTCGGTCGACTCGACGTCGATCGAGTCGAAGCGCTTCTTGATCGTGCGGTCGCTCTCGTCGGCGGCGAGGATCCCTTTGCCCTCGGCGACGAGCGCCTTCGCGGTCTCGTGGAGCTCGGTTCCCATCGTTCCCCCTTGCGTCGTTCGCTGGGCTGGATTATGGCTCAGCCTGGCCGGTCTGGAGGAGGAGGCGAACGGCCCGCAGCTCCTGGTCGGTGGCGGGCTGGATCGATCCCGCACTGATCCACCAGGCCGGGTGGAGCTCACTCCAGCCGTGCTCGGTGTCGTCGACCCACGGCCCAACGACCTCGATGCGCGCGCCCACCGGCGGCACGTCGACACGCGAGCGGTCCTGCGGGATGATCTCGACGATCAGGTTTCCGCCGACCCGCCCGTTGCCGTCCGAGAGCAGGTTCTCGTAGGGCTGGTCGGGGCGGAGATCAATGTGCACGTCCCCGTCGTACTCCTCGAACTTGACCTCGTGGACCGTCCCGATCGCGACGCGGCAGCGGCTCTTCACGACCAGGCGCTGCGGGTGGTAGACGCCGGCGAGCGGGTTGCCGCCGCGGCAGTGGGGCGAGGGCGGCGCGACCTGGCGGCGCAGGCTGCATGCGGCGGTGCAGCAGACGAGGAAGAGCGTCAGGACGAACGCAGCGCGCCACATACGTCGAGGGTGCCAGCGGCGGCGTCGGCGCGAAAGTCGCTCTTCAGGACAGGGAGGGCTTGACGAAACCTGGTCTGTGCCGTCGGGCAAGGTTCCGCCAAACCCTCCTGGGCTAGAATCGCTTGCGCGCGGACGTAGCTCAGTTGGTAGAGCATCAGCTTCCCAAGCTGAGGGTCGCGGGTTCGATCCCCGTCGTCCGCTCCATATGAATAAGCCGAAACCCGCTTCGCTTGGCGGGTTCGGTGTCTCAGCGGCTTGACGCGGATTTACCGCCTGAAATCGCTAAACCGCTCAGAACTGGGCCGCATGGTCAGCGGGATAGTAGGGGTGACGACTCGGCCGGCGACACCTTGAACGGCGGCGAAATGGACTGGCGATGACGGCGATAGAGGGGTTTTCCAAAGCGGCGCGAACGCTCCCCAAAGCCGGGGCGGAGTATCCACCGAGAGAGCCACAGACTCCCTCTCCCCATCCGCCCCGGCTGACTACGCGGTGATCAGCGCCCAGCCCTCGCGGAGGGCCGCGCTCTCGTCGCCGCGGCTGGCAACGGTTCTCCGAAGACCCCCGCGCGCGAGGTTGGCGCTCTCGAAGGCCGAGGCTGCCGAGGCGCTCGGCTGCTCGGTCGACTTCCTCGAGGAGCGTGTTCTGCCCGAGCTGCGAGTCGTCAGGCGTGGCCGGCGCGTGTTCACTGTGATCGCCGAGCTCCAGCGCTGGCTCGACGCGAACGGGGCGAGAGTGCTCGATGTGAGGTTTGCTCAGTGGCACCTCACAGCGATGGCGGCGGCAGGGCGACGAATCCTTCCGCCGCCCTGGGCCGCACTTTTGGCTACGAGGTCGAGCCGCTCCCGGATGCGGGCATATCACGCTCGCCGCGGTCTCGCGCACGCGCGCGCGCGGGAAGGTGCGTGTTACGAAAGTCTCGGCTTCCCAAGCTGACGGTCGCGGGTTCGATCCCCGTCGTCCGCTCCATATGAATAAGCCGAAACCCGTTTCGCTTGGCGGGTTTCGGTGTCTCAACGGCTTGACGCGGATTTACCGCCTGAAACCGCTAAAAACCGGCTCGCTCGAGCGGATCGAGACTACGTTGGGCATTCACCCGGTCCGTCCTAAAGCGCAAGTGCGGTTGAGTGGGTAACTACCGAGGTAGTGCGGCCTCGGCTCGGGATAGTCGCTGCGCTCCTCGGCACGCTCGCCTGCTCCGGCAGTGCGTCCGGCGGCCTTCCGAACTTGCTCCTGCCCGATCTTGACCAGCGCCCTCCGCTGGCGGTCTCCGTTCGCTGGGGCGGGCCGCCGAAGCATCACCCGCTGCTCGTCTTCACGTCGAGCGTCGAGAACGTCGGCTGGGGGCCGCTGATCGTCGAGGGCCGTCGGGCGAGCAGGCGCGTGCCGACGATGCGCGCCGATCAACTGATCGCGCTGCCAAAGGGCGGCTTTCGGCGCGTGATCGGAGTCGGGCGGCTGCGCTACAACGTCAACCCTTCCCACAGCCACTGGCACCTGCTGCCGTTCGAGCGCTACGAGTTGCGGACTTTGGCCGGGGCACAGATCGTGCGCGACCATAAGAGCGGCTTCTGCCTGACGAGCGACCACCAGTCGCCGCTGCCGACGCTCGGCCCGCCTGCCACGCGGCCGATCAAGGGGAGCGACTGCGCCCGGAACAAGCCGAGCGCGTTGCGCCTCCTCGAGGGCATCGCCGTCGGCTGGGGCGACATCTACATCCCTGCCAAGGAGGGGCAGGCGATCGACATCAGCGGCGTTCCTCCCGGCGACTACGACCTCGTCCACCGCGTCAACGTCGGTCGCGTCCTGCGCGAGGTGGACTACTCGAACGACGACTCCTCGATGCGGATCAGGCTGCTGCCGCCGCCAACGCCAGGCGGGCTTCCCGGCGTGGTGGTGCTGAACACCTGCGAAACCGGAATCCAGTGCTAGGAAGGGCCGTCGCGCCCGGGCACATCGGGAGGCTTGACATCCTTTTTGGCACGTAGGTGTGTTCGGGCGTAGTCACTGACTCGGGGCACGGACAACCTGCGGAGAGGGTTGGAAAAGGTCTACCCTTTTAACGCAGACCTGCGGCCAAGGTCTAGACGCGTTTCGCGTTCAAAAGGACGCGTCGCGCACGCCGGACTCTCCCCAACGTGCACGACCTTGGCCGCAATCTCGTTATAGGTCAGGACGCGGGTGTGTCTAGCGTGGGCGGTTACTCTCCCCAAGCGGCTGGGAGACTGGCCCAGTCGCTGGCCGTCGAAGAAACCGCCCACGCTGAGATTGATGCTTGGCCGCGTCGCTTCTTGCGCCGAGCCTCGACGTGATTCGAAAGCGAGCGTGAAGGGGACGCAAACGACATGGAAGGCTTTCTCCTCGTCGACGACAGAGATGGGCGGGTGCTCGGACATTTCACGGATCCGATAGAGGCGCTTCGTGTCTTCGACGTTCTCGAGCTCGAGAACCCGGAGCTGGCCCGCACGCTGTCGCTCGTCAGGTTCGACCAGCGTCGAGGCTCGATCGTCGGAACCGAGACGAGCACCCGGCTCGCCCCGCTGACCTGAGCCCCGCTGGCGGGCAGTAGCGAGCGAGGCGCCCGAAGGCGCCTCGCTGACAAACTACCCGGGCGCGTCGATCAGGGTGTTCGCGGGCCTTGAGGCTGGCGTGAAATGCCCTCGACCACTTGTCCGGTGTCCTTGTCTTTCCCTTGCCGGGCGACGTCGGCCTGTGAAACGACGCCGACGAGGCGATCGTCCTCGGCGGTCACAGCGAGGCGCCTCACCTGGTGCTGCGCCATAACCGTGAGCGCCTCCGAGAGATCGTCGTCGGGACTCACGGTCAGAAGCTCGCGCGAGGAGACCTCGGACGCAGGCATCCCGCTCGGATCTTTGCCCTTGGCGATTGCGCGTACCACGATGTCGCGGTCTGTGATGATTCCGACAAGCCGATCGCCTTCGACGAGCGGAACCGCTCCTACATCTTCAGCTTCCATCACCTTGGCGACCTCGGTCAAAGGCGTCTGAGGCGCCACGGCACGCGGTCTCTGTGTCATGACATCTGCAACTTTGGTGCCCATCTCGCTCCTTTCGGGGTTTCTTCACTGGTCTCCGCATCACCTCGATCAAAACCCCGAGGTCCGGTGCCGTTGGCGGATACGCGCCTGCCGTCCAACGCCCGCGGGCGAACACAGTTGCAAAGCGAACGTATGTTCGCTTTGATTCGAAGAGTGCAGCTCGCGCTCGACGCTCTCGACCGGCTCGTCGAACTGCTCGAGGAGCAGGGGCCTCTCCCGGCGGTCGACGCTGCGCGGACGCTGTTCGCAACGCCTTCGATCTCCGCCGGGCTTGCGAGCTCGCTGCTGGAGGAGGTGACCGCCGGAGACAGCCGGGTCGCCTGCACGGGGTCGACCGTGGCCCTTGCCGGTCCGGCCGAGGACCCGCTGCTGGAGGACGCGTCCTTCGTCGTCTTCGACCTCGAGACGACCGGACTCTCGGCGACGCAGAGCCGGATCTGCGAGATCGGAGCCGTTCGCGTGCAGGCGCTCGAGCTCGTGGCCGAGTTCCAGTCGCTCGTCAACCCGGGTGTCGCACTGCCCGACCCGATCGCGCGGCTGACGGGGCTGCGCGACCCGGAGCTGCGGCGGGCGCCGTCGGTGCGGACCGTCGTGCGCCGCTTCCTGGCCTTTGCCGGGGACGACCTGCTCGTCGCGCACAACGCGCAGTTCGACCGGCGGTTTCTCGAGCGCCAACTGGAGCGCATGCAGGGCAACCGGCTCGCCGAGCCGCCGCTCTGTTCCGCCGCGCTGGCCAGGCGCCTGCTGGAGGGGAGGAGGCGGCGCGTCGGGCTCGCGTCGCTCGCGGACTTCTTCGGTGTCCCGACGGCGCCGTGCCATCGCGCACTTCCGGACGCGCAGGCGACCGCGGAGATCCTCGTTCACCTCATCGGGCTCGCGCAGGAGCTCGGGGCGCGGCGGCTCTCGGATCTCCGAGCCCTGGCGGCCCCGCG
>VAXD01000022.1:35701-38980 GCA_005884155.1 Actinomycetota bacterium
GCAAGCGCTCGCTCGCCAACGGAGCGCCCGCGCGGCCGGGCGTCTACCTCTTCCGCGACCGGCACGACCAGGTGCTCTACGTGGGCCGGGCGCGGGACCTGCGCGCGCGGCTGCATTCGTACTTCCGCAGCGAGCGGCAGCGGCCGTCGGTCGAGGCGGCGCTGCTCGCGCTGGAACGCGTCGAGTGGCGGGTGCTCGGTTCCGAGCTCGAGGCGGCGCTCGAGGAGCTGCGCCTGATCCGCGAGCTGCAACCCCCCGCGAACTCGCGTAGCCGCAGGCGCGAGCAGGGCGTGTACCTGAAGCGCCGCGGCGAGGACTTCGTGGTGACGAAGACGCCGACCGAGCTCGGGCCGATCGGAAGCCGGCGGAAGGCGGAGCTCGCGGCACGCGCCCTCTCCGGAAGCGCCGAGCAGGACCTCGAGGCGCCGCTCCCGCGGCTGCGCGAGCGGCTCGTGCACCTGTCGGACTGCCTGCGCTACGAGGAGGCGGCGCGCCTGCGCGACCGGATCGAGGCGCTCGAGCAGGTGACCGACCGCCTGATACGGCTCGACCGGCTGCGTCGGCTCGAAGCGTGCCTGCTCGCGCCCGCCGCCGAGGCGCCGTTCAGCATCGCAGTCTTCGTCGCCGGAGAGATCCGTGCCGTGCGCACGCTCGGCCCAGGGGCCGATCTGGCCGAGCCGCTGGCGCTCTGCCGCGAGCCGCGCGACGAGCCGCTGACGGCAGCGCAGGCCGAGGACCTGCTCCTGATCGATGGCTTTATCTGCCGGCCGCCACCGGAGCTGAAAGTGCTACCGCTCGACCCCGAGCGGATCGCGGCCGGCCTTGCCCGCCGGCAGCTCGTCCAGGCAGCCTGAAGAGGAGTGGGGGAGGGCCCGGAGACCCTCCCCGCGAAGTGCAACTGCTAGAGCCCCACGCACTGGCCGGTCTCGCGACCGGTCACGTGGTTCGGCGAGCCGCCGGAGTCACCCGGCTGCGGCTGTGGGTCGTTCCCAAAGCAGTTGAAATTCCCATGGATCGTGTTCGTCTGAAACTCGTTGCCGTCGGGATCCACGACAACGTTATTGTTGAAGGTCACCGACCCGTGGACGTCGTTCCGGAAGAAACCGTTCCAGAAGCCGTCGTACCCAGACTCGTTGTAGCCGCCGTTGATGGTGCTGTCCTCGACGGTGTTGAAGGTGGGGCCGAACGCTCCGAAGGGCCCGGAACCGCCCTGGAGGTCGACGCCGCCGTTGATCGTGCTGAAGTGGATCTCGACGAGCGCTGCGTTCGTCGCGTGGACGCCGCCGGTGATCGTGGCCGTGGGGACGGGCTGGTCCTCGCTGCCGAACACCAGCGTCGCGCCCTGGAGGACGAACAGGCCTGCGTGGATCGTGACCGGCCCGTCGCTCTGGCAGACGCCGTCCTGCGGCACGACGACGCGCTGATACGTCCCGGGCGCGAGGATGCCGTCGCAAGTGTACGAACCGCCGCCTGACGCGAACGCGGGCGCGATCACGAAGGCCGTGGCGACAACCGCGCCAAGGGCAAGCAGAAAAACGAGTTTCCTCATGTTCTCTCCCCTCGTATCGCTCGCCGACGCCGGCGAGCCAGGCCTACGCTAACGAAATCCCGCAGCCTGGATCCGGTAGACCACGCCGCGGCCCCAATCGGCCACGAGTAGGCCTCCGCGGCGGTCGACCAGGAGTGCGAGCGGGTGCGCGAAGCCCGACGCGAACGGCGTCACGCGTGCGATGTGACCCGGCCGGAGCTGGACACGGACGACCCGGCGACCGAAGCGGTGACTCAGGTACTGGCCCCACTCGGCGACGAACAGGTTCCCTCTGTACGCGGCCGGGAAGGAACGGCCGGTGTAGAACGCGACGCCGTCCGCCGAGGCGTGCGGCTCGAGGTACGCGACCGGTGGCTTCACGCCCGCGCAGTGCCCGCTCAGCCGGAGCATCTGCGCGTTCGGCCAGCAGCGCGGCCAGCCGTAGAAAGCGCCGCGCTTCACCGCGACGACCATCTCGGCCGGCTCCGGATCGGAGGCGGAGCCGAGCTTGTCCTGGCCGTTGACCGAGGCGTAGAGGCGACCGGTCGACGGCTGGACCGCAAGGCCGTACGGGTTGCGGAGGCCGCGCGCGACGACGCGTAGGTCGCTCCCGTCGGGCCGGAGCGACAGGATCGCCGCGCTCCGCGGAGAGCGCTCGCGGCAGGCGTCGCACGTCGAGCCGCTGCCCCAGTAGAGCCGCCCGTCCGCGCCGACGACGACGTTGTCCTGCTGGTGCTCGCCGAACGGGATGCCCTTGACGATCACGTGCCGCCCACCCAGCCGGCCGCCGCTCAGGACGAAGTGCTCGAGCCGGCCCTGCTCCGAGACGAAGAGCATGCTCCCGCGCCAGACGAGCCCGAGCGGCGTGCGCAGGCCGCGCACGAGCACCACCGGGTGCGTTGTTCCGCGCGTGACGGCGACGACTCGCCCGGTCGACTCCGTCACGTAGATGCGCCCGTCCGGCCCATAGGCCATCGCCGTCGGCTGGGAGAGCCCGCGCGCGAAGGTCTCAACGCGAAAGCCGGGCGGAACCTGGATCCCGCTCGGCGGCGACGTGCCGTGAACGGAGAGTGCCAGCGAAGCGAGCAGGCCGCCCACGATCGTCCTCATGCCGGCCCGCCTACTGGATGCCGGTGTCGAGGTGGAAGGTGATCCTGGAGAAGCGTCCGCGCGGGACTCTGATACTCGTCGGCTTCAAGGTCTTCGCAAGGGGCGTGTGGGTCGCCCTCACGTAGTAGCGCCCCGGGCGGAGCTTCAGCGAGTAAGCACCGGACTGGTTGCTCTTGGTCCGGCCGGCGACCTTGCCGCTGCGGCTGAACACGAGGATCACTCCCGGCGCGGGCTCCTCACACGGGTCGCCGACCTGGCAGATCGGCTTCGTCGGTCCCTGCATGACCCTGCCGCGCACCCCGGACGCGAGGGACGCCGGCGCTCTTGCGGCGGAGCCTGCGGAGACCATGGCAAGCGCCACGGCCGCGAGCCCCAGACCGAACGCTTGTGAGATGCGCGCAGCGATGCCACGGATAATAATCGCGCCGCGACCGTGCAAATTCGAACGAGGGAGGCAGGCATGCACGGACATTTGACCTTCGGGCTTCGCCCACGCTGGCGCGCGGGAACGCTCGGGCTTCTCATGAGCCTCGCCGCGGCGGCGCTATGCGCCGGAGCTGCGGGCAACGGCTCGGCTGCGGTCAACCCGACCGGCGCGTCGGGAGCCGCGCCCACACCGATATACAGCTGGGACGTGGCCC
>VAXD01000022.1:39048-40668 GCA_005884155.1 Actinomycetota bacterium
CGACACCGGCTATGCGGGCGATGGCGCGCTGCAGACGACGCTTGCGCCGCCTGCGATACCCGCGCCGCTGCAGAGCTTCGACGGCCTCAGCAACCAGGACAACTTCGGCATCTTCGGCTTCCGGGTCAATCCGCCGGATCCCAACGGCGAGGTCGGCCCGAACAACTACGTCGAGATGATCAACCTCGTCTTCGGCGTCTACGACAAAAGCGGCAACCTGCTGCTCGGCCCGGTTGACACCGGGACGCTCTGGAGCGACTTCGCGGTGCCCGACTGCACCGATCCGTCGGGCGATCCGGTTGTCCTCTACGACCAGTTCACCGATCGCTGGATCCTCTCCCAGTTCACGACGCGTGGGCCGGAGTACTGGAACTGCGTGGCGGTCTCGACGACGTCTGATCCCACCGGCTCGTACTACCGCTACGCGTTCTCGACCGGCGTGAACTTCCCGGACTACCCGAAGTACGGGAACTGGACGGACTCGTTCGTAATCACCACCCGCGAGTTCGGTCCCACGATCGAGTACGGGATCGGCGTCTACGCGCTCGAGAAGAACAAGATGGTCAACGGCCAGCCCGCCAGAGCGGTCAAGTTCTTCCTCGACGGCAATGACCCGGAAGTGCTCCCGCTGGTCGGAGACGGGCTGCTTCCGGGGGACGTCGACGGCAAGCAGAAGCCGAAGTCGGACACGGCCATCCCACTGGTCGGGACCCAGGACGACGGCGGGCCGTACGGGGCGACGTTCGACGCGGTCAACATCTGGGATCTGTCCGTGAAGTGGCGCTCGACGCCCGACGCGTCGCTGTCGCTGAACACCCAGCTCCCGACGGACTCTTTCGACTCGATCTTCCCGTGTGCGCCGACGTCACGTGATTGCCTGCCGCAGCCTGGGATCACGAACCCGGCGCAGTTCCTCGACATCCTCTCCTACCGGCAGCGGCCGACCTTCCGGCTCGCCTACCGGAACTTCAAGACCTACGAGTCGCTCGTGACGAACCAGTCGGTCGAGGCGGGGCCCGGCGTCGCCGGCGTTCGCTGGTACGAGATCCGTCGCGTGGGCGGCAGCTACAGCCTCTACCAGCAGGGCACATACGGCGTGCATCGCTGGATGGGGAGCGTCGCCGAGGACCGCAAGGGCGACATCGCGGCCGGCTACAGCGTGGTCAACGGGACGAGCGTCTACCCCGGGATCCGCTATACCGGGCGGCTCGCCGGCGACCCGCTCGGGCAGATGACGCTCGGCGAGGGCACGATCGTGGACGGGTCGGGCGTTCAGACCACGACGAACTCTCGCTGGGGCGACTACACGGACCTCACCGTCGACCCGGTCGACGACTGCACCTTCTGGTACGTGAACGAGTACTACACGGCCGCCAGCCAGGCGACATCGGCTGCAGGGTGGCTGACAAGGATCGCCAGCTTCAAGCTGCCGGGATGCTGAGCTAGATCGGGACAGGGCCGGCGCGGGGCTTGGGCTCGCGCCGGCCCTTCCTGCTTACGGCGGAGCACCCCTTCGGTCAGGAAGTCGTGGATCTCCTGCCGGCATCGGAAAGGTAGGATCGACCGGTCCAAGTGCCCGCCTCGAACTCCGCCAAACCAGGCCTTTTGCTCGCCGTCGGC
>VAXD01000147.1:0-3018 GCA_005884155.1 Actinomycetota bacterium
TAGCCTCGGGCCCCGATTCTTCCCGGGAAGCCTTTAGGAGTTTTGCCGCACCAGGGTCACGCCGTCGCGCACGCTCAGCATCGCGACCGTGACCCGCGGATCGCTCACCAGATGGTCGTTTACCTCGCGAATTGCCTGTGTGCTCTCCGAGTCGTCGCTCTCGTCGATCACGCTGCCGCTCCAGAGCGTGTTGTCGAACGCCATCAGGCCGCCGGGCGCCAGGCGCGGCAGGAGCGCCTCGTAGTAGTTCAGGTAGTTCACCTTGTCCGCGTCGACGAAGACGAAGTCGAACTCACCCTCGAGCTGCTCGATCGTCTCGAGCGCCGGGCCGAGGTGCACCGTGATCCGGTCGGCGTACGGGCTCGCCGCGATGTGCCGGCGCGCCACCTCGGCGTGCGTCTCGTCGAACTCGCACGTGTCGATGTGGCCGCCTTCCGGCAGGCCCGCGGCCATCGAGAGCGACGAGTAGCCGCTGTACGTGCCGAGCTCGAGAACGCGCTTCGCGCCGAGCGCGTAGACGAGCAGCTCGAGGAAGCGCCCCTCGATCGTGCCGGTGAGCATCTGCGGCGACTGCAGTGTCGCGCGCGTCTCGGCGGCGAGCTCCTGCAGGTAGTCGGGCGGCGGCGTCGTGTGGGCGGCCGCATAGGCGTCGATCTCGTCCGCGACGATGGAGATCACGCCTGCGCCCCGATCTGTTGCCGGGGAGCCTCGGTCAGCTTCTCCGAGCTGATCCGTGCGGCCATGTCCTTCGACTCTTCGCGGTAGACGGTGCCATCCTCGAACTCGATCCAGGGGAACCTCTTCTGGCCCGTCCGAGAGACGGTTTCCTCACGCGGGCCGAACCACTTCTCCTTGACGACCTCGTAGTTGACGCCGGCGTCGTCGAGCGCCTTCTGCACCGTCCAGCACGGATGCGGGCCCTTGACCCACAAGTTCTTGCAGCGATGGAGCTTGATCGCCATTTCAACCCTCCCTTTCGACCCGAGATCCGCCAACTATCGCATCGCGGCCATCGTCGAAGCGGACCCACGCCTTGCCCTTGCCGTCGTAGTCGGGCGACCAGACAATCAGGGTCGCGTCCTCGCCGCCGATGCGGCAAGGCTCGGTGCCCTCGGGCTGCGCGCCGCGCCAGACGCGGACGAACGGGTTCTCCTCCCACTCGCGCCCGATCGTCGTCTCATCCGTGTGCCCGGGCAGGACGCGCATCTCTTGGGGGAGCTGCATCAAGACCTCCATCACGGAGCGCTTGATCTGGCCGAAGTCGCCGCCTCCGACCGCGTCCTTGAAGAGAACGTCGCCGGTGCAGCAGAGCTCGCCGTTGAACACGAAGGCGAGGTGGTCGTCCTTGTGCCCGGGAGTCGGCAGCGCCTCGATCCGCAAACCGCCGGTCTCGAGGTCGCCCTTCACGATCGGGCAGCCGTAACGCTCCTGGATCTCGGCGTCGCCAGCGATGTGGTCGTGATCGGCATGCGTCGTCAGCAGGTGCGTGACCGTCAGCCCGTGCCGGTCGACCGCCTCGAACAGCGGCTCGAGCGGCGCGCCGGAGTCGACGAAGACGGCCGTGCCGCCCGGCCCGTCCGCGATCAGGTACGCGTTCGAGAGCCAGTCGGGGTGCATGCTCCGCTCGACGCTCATCTCCATATATATGAGCGAATTTGACATATACGGCGGCGTTGTGCATGCTCGACGCGGCGACCGAGGGGAGAGGGGATCGTGAGATCCGATCGGCGCTGCGGCCAATGACAACGGTGCCGGAAGCCGCCGCGGCAGGCGACGCGCAGAGGGCTGACGAGGGACCGATTCGCGTCTTCCTCGTGGCAGACGTGTGCGTGTACCGGGAGTTGCTCGTCGACGCGCTCGCAAACCACGAGAGCCTCGAGGTCGTCGGCCATACACCGGCCGACATCGCCGGAATGGCGGTCGGAATGACCGAGCCCACGGTCGTCCTGGTCGACACCTCTGCTGGTGACGGGTTCTCCCGGGTACAGGCACTTGCCGCCGCACTGCTTCTCGATCTGGTCGAGGCCGGCGTGGCGGGCTGTATCACCGCCGAGCAACCGCTCGAGGAGCTCGTCGAGGCCGTCGAGGCGGCAACGAACGGAGAGCTCAAATGCTCTCCTCGCGTCGCCGGCGCGCTGGCGGAGCGCGTCGCCGCGTTGAAGGCCGCACGCCCAACTGCCAACGAAGAGCCGAGGCTCACCCGCCGACAGCGCGAGATTGCAGCCCTCATCTCGGAAGGACTGTCGAACAAGCAGATCGCGCGCCGGCTCTCGATCCAGCAGGCGACCGTGAAGAACCACGTCCACAACATCCTCGGCAAGCTCGGCGTCAGCCATCGCGACGAGGTGGCGACCTTGGTCCGCACGTCGGGGCTGACCTAGATCCAGGGCACTTCGCGGTCTAGGCCCGGCGTAGACCCAAGTTGTTCCCCCCGGTCCATTGCCTTCTCGGGGCGTGTCCCCGGAGAATCGCAAGGCCGCAGGGGATCGACCCCTGCGCCGACCTCGGAAAGGGGGATTCCGTAATGCGGGATCGACGCAGGAAGTCGATCGGAGTGGCGCTTTCGGCACTGTTTGCCGCCCTGATCGTCCTCGCAGCGACGGGCGGTGCCGGACTGGCAGCAGGATCGTCCGCTTCCGGAACGCACGTCCTCGCGGGCCCACTCGCAAAGGCCAAACAGCCTGGCCTGATAGTGGGGCACTCATACGGGAACAAACTCACGCGCCCACTTCGGAGCATGCACCTCCCCAAGATCATCCCGGGCATGCGCGGGGAGGCGGCCGAGAATCCGAAGCTCACCAAGGCCAAAAGGCTCGTCAACCGCCGCGATACCGCCGTCCAACGGACGATGCCGCGGCCGAACATGCCGGGTCCGATACTGAACTTCGAAGGCATTGACTTCCCCGGCGTGGTCTGCAACTGCGCGCCCCCCGATACGAACGGGGAGGTCGGGCTGACCCAGTACGTCCAGATCGTGAACGAGGGCTTCCAGGTCTTCAACAAGACGACCGGAAACTC
>VAXD01000147.1:3130-9178 GCA_005884155.1 Actinomycetota bacterium
GGTGGATCATCACGCAGTTCGCGGGCGGCGTGCCGACGGACGAGTGCATCGCCGTCTCCACCTCGAGCGATGCCGCCGGCTCCTACGCTGCCTACGGCTTCCACCTCGGCAGCGACTTCTTCGATTACCCGAAGCTCGGAGTCTGGCCGGACGCCTACTACATGGGCATGAACGTGTTCAACTCTGGCGGGACGGCATTCCTCGGCCCGGAGCCGTTCGCCTTCGACCGAGCCGCCATGCTCGCCGGCAACCCGGCCACGTTCATCACCTTCCGTGATCCGTCGTTCTTCAACCCGACGAGCGACCAGTTCATGCCTGCTGACCTGGACGGCCTCAACCCGCCCCCGGCGGGCGCACCGAATCCGTTCATGAGCACGGGCACGAACGCAACGTGGCCGCTCTATCACTTCCACGTCGACTTCGCCGTCCCGACGAACTCGACGTTCACGCTCGACGCAACGCTGACGCCGGCACCCTTCTCGGTGATCTGTGGCGGCGGCGCCTGCGTGCCGCAGCTCGGCGGTGACGCGCTCGACACGCTCGGTGACCGAGGCATGTTCCGCTCGGCCTATCGCAACTTCGGAGACCGGGAACATGACCGTCGCCTCGGGCGGTGTTGCGGGAGTCAGGTGGTTCGAGATCAACAACGTCACCTCGGGCACGCCGAGCTTCGTCCAGCAGAGCACCTACCAGCCCGACAACACCTGGCGCTGGATGGGCAGCGTCGCCATGGACCACAGCGGCGACATGGCGCTCGGCTTCAGCGCCTCCGACGCCACCATCCATCCGCAGATCCGGTACACGGGGAGACTCGCCGGCGACCTACCCAACACGATGGGCCAGGGCGAGGCGCACCTCATCGACGGGGCGGGCAGCCAGACGGACACGGTCGGCCGCTGGGGCGACTACAGCGACATGACGGTCGACCCCGTGGACGATTGCACCTTCTGGTACACGCAGGAGTACTACGACACCACCTCGAGCTTCAACTGGCGAACGCGAATCGGGAACTTCAAGTTCCCGACCTGCACGTCGCAGCCGACCGGCACGCTTCAGGGAACGGTCACGGACGCCTCGACGAACAACCCCGTCAGCGGAGCGACGATCACCGTCCAGCCGCTCGGGGCGTCGACGACGACCGCCGCCGACGGCACCTACTCGATCCTGCTTCCGGTCGGGACCTACGACGTCACGGCTAGCGCGTTCGGCTACCAGGATGGGGTTGCGAACGGCGTCGTCATTACCAACGGCAACACGACGACCCAGGACTTCGCGCTCCAACCGTCGCCGTCCGGATCGCTGAGCGGCTTCGTCAGGGACGGCTCGAACACCCCGATCGAGAACGCCACCGTGACGATCCTCGGGACGCCGATCCCGCCGGCGACGACGGACGCCACCGGGCACTACAGCTTCGCCTCGGTGCCGAACGGGACGTACAGCGTCAAGGCGGAGGCCGGCAAGTGCAATGACTCGCAGACCGATCAAGTGGTGATCAACGGGGCCACGACGCACGACTTCGCGCTCCCGTCACGTCACGATTCCTTCGGGTACTTCTGCCGGGTCGAAACGCCCGACTACATCCAGGGCGACACGGCCCTCCCGCTCTCGGGCGACGACAACTCGAGCTCGGTATCCCTGCCGTTCACGTTCAGCATGTACGGCCAGAGCTACAACACGGCCTACGTCTGCACGAACGGCCACCTCACGTTCCTGAACCCGGGCAGCTTCTGTCCGTTCGGGAACAGCTCGATCCCAAGCACGGGCACGCCGAACGCGGCCATCTACCCGTACTGGGACGACATGTACATCGACAGCTCGTCGTCGATGTGGACGAAGACGCTCTCGAACCCGACACGGTTCGTGATCGAGTGGCGGAACGCGGCCTACTTCCCAGGATTCACGGCCGACCGCCTCGACTTCGAGGTCATCCTCTACGAGAACGGTCAGATCCTCACGGAGTACCGGGGCGTCGACAACGCCCACGAGCAGGGCAACTCGGCCACGATCGGCATTGAGAACGCCGACGGGTCGGATGCCTTCCAGTACTCGTTCAATGAGGCAGCCCTCAACATCGGCCAGACGGCGATCAGGTACCTGCTGCCGCCGTCCGGCTTCGTGCAGGGTCACGTGACCGACGCCAACGACCACGGCGCCATTGCCGGCGCGGTCGTGAAGGCGACCCAGAACGGCAACGTCGTCCGGCAGACGGCGACCGACGCAACCGGCTTCTACCGGATGCAGCTTCCGATCGGCTCTTACACGATCGAAGCGAGCAAGACGAACTACGAAACCGGCTCGGCGGTCGTCACGATCACCGAGGACGGAACGACGACGCAAGACTTCTCCCTCCGCACACCGCGTGGCGGGGTGAGTCCGTCGTCACTCGAGTTCGTCGTTCCTCCCGACCAGACTCGGACCAAGACGCTCACGCTCAGCAACACCGGCAGCCTGCCGATGACGTGGGAAGTCACGGAGTCCGGCGGCGGGAGCTCGGCCCCAGTCAGGTCAACTCGATCGGCCGGAGTCCGACGGCTCCTGCACTCGCGCGGCTCCAAGCTGGTCAGGATCCACCTGAGTGGAGACCAGCTGGCCAACCCGGCCTGGGTTGGCAGCCACGGGAAGGGCCAGCTCGCACGGACGCCTGCCGGCGTTCCGCTCGACCCGACGTGGTCGTCGGTCGCCAACTACCCGACCGGGATCATGGACAACTCGGCTGACATCCTCGACGGCAAGGTGTACTCCGTCGGAGGGGTCGACTCGAGCTTCACGATCCTGAACCACGGGTGGGTCTACGACCCGGACGCCAATAGCTGGTCGCCGATCGCGGACATGCCGGTCGCGCGGGAGAAGCCCGGCGTGGCGGCCGTCAACGGGCTGCTGTACGTGACGGGTGGCTGGGATGCCACGGGCACCCCGATCGCAGAGACCGACGTCTACGACCCGAGCACCAACACCTGGAGCACGGTGGCGCCCAACCCGAGCCCGACCGCTGCACCAGGCGTAGCAGTCACCGACGGCCAGATCTACTTCGTCGGCGGTTGTGCGGACGGCGCGTGTACCCCGTCGTCTCACGTCTCACGCTACGACCCGGGTAGCGACAGCTGGGACAGCGCTGCCTCGTACCCGACCACGGACTCGTGGGAGGGATGTGCGGGACTCGCCGGCCAGGTGGTTTGTGCGGGCGGCGTCAACGGTTCAGTCACGCTCTCGAATGGCTTCAGCTACGACCCGGGCTCGGATTCGTGGAGCCCGATCGCGGACATGCCGTTCGACCTCTGGGGCTCGGCCTCGGGTGGCCCGAACGGCATGCTGGTGCTTGCCAGCGGCGTGACGAACGGGTTCAACACCGTCACGAACCAGGCGATCGCCTACGACCCAGGGACCGATAGCTGGGCTAGCCTGCCGAACGCACCGACCGCCCGCTACCGCGCCGGCGGCTCGTGCGGCTTCTACAAGGTCGGCGGATCCTCGGGCGGCTTCAGCCCGACGCCGGACACGGAGAAGCTCTCCGAGCTCGACCAGTGCGGTGCCGCCACGGACGTGCCGTGGCTGTCGGAGAATCCGACCAGCGGGGAAGTTCCCGTGGGCGGTACGCAGAACGTCGACGTCACCGTCGACACGCACGGCCTGACGCCCGGCGTGTATCACGCGAGGTTGACGTTCAAGACCAACAGCGGTCGGCGTCCGAACCTCGCCGTGCCGGTGACGCTCGTCGTGCCGGCATACGAGCAGGGGTTCAACTCCGCCGGCGGCGCCTACGTCGACGGTGCGGGCGACACCTGGTCGGCCGACCGCGCGTACACGGCCCAGAACGGGTCGGGCTACATCCAGAGCCCGCCGAAGACGACCAGCACGAGGTCGGCCATCGGCGGTACCACCGACGACCCGCTCTACCAGGATGCGCGGATATCGGCGATGAGCTATCGCTTCACGGGCCTACCCGCGGGCGCGTACCTGGTCGAGCTCAGGTTCGCCGAGATCGAGAACAAGAGACCGGGCCAGCGGCAGTTCGACGTGATCGTGAACGGTCAGCCGTACCTGATCGCGTTCGACATCTCGGCGCAGGTCGGGAAGAACTACGCGCTGGACAGGTCGCTGTACGTGACCGTCCCGGCCAACGGAGAGGTCAACGTCCAGCTCGCCACCCGGAGGAGCACGGGCGTTCCGATCCTGAACGCGATTCGCGTGACGAATCGACCGGACCACTAGCCGACCAACCGAAGCGGTACCGACGAGGGGCCCCGTGCAAACGGGGCCCCTCGCCTTGTCTCACCCGTTCTACTGCAGCCTCGTTACGCTTGGCGCTCCGCACAGAGAGGAGGACGAATGGCCGGCCTGATGTCACGCGCGTCGACGGTGGTGAAGGCAAAGATGTCGAAGCTGCTCGACCGCGCGGAGGATCCGGCGGAGACGCTCGACTACTCCTACGAGAAGCAGCTCGAGCTCCTGCAGAACGTCAAGCGCGGAATCGCTGACGTCGTGACCGCGAAGAAGCGGCTCGAGCTCCAGGAGACGCAGCTGCAGCAGAGCATCGTCAAGCTCGAGAGCCAGGCGCGAGAAGCGCTCGCGGCCGGCCGCGAGGATCTCGCCCGGCAGGCCCTCGAGCGCAAGTCGGGCCTCCAGCAGCAGCTCCAGAGCCTCGACCAGCAGGCCCAGCAGCTCGAGCAGCAGCAAGAGAAGCTCGTCGCGAGCGAGAAGGCCCTCTCGGCGAAGGTCGAGGCCTTCCGAACGCAGAAGGAGACGATCAAGGCGCAGTACTCGGCGGCCGAGGCGCAGGTGAAAATCGGCGAGGCCGCGACCGGGATCGGCGAGCAGATGGCCGACACGGGCCTGGCGATCCAGCGGGCGAAGGACAAGACCGAGCAGATGCAGGCTCGCGCGTCCGCGATCCAGACGGAGCTCGACCGCGAGCTCGGCGCGCTCGCCTCTAAGAACCAGGTCGACGACGAGCTTGCGAAGATGAAGTCCGAGCTCGGGCCAGGCGACAAGCAGAAGGAGCTGCAGCAGTGATCGTCCGGCTGATGGGCGAGGGCCAGTTCGAGGTCGACGACGAGGTGGCCAAAGGGCTGAACGGCCTCGACGAGCAGGCTGGCGCAGCGGTCGAGCAAGGCGACGAGGAGAAGCTCCGTGAGCTCCTGCAGCGAATGGCCGACGCGGTGCGGATGAACGGCGCGCGGGTCCCCGACGAGGACCTGACGCCGTCCGAGGCGATCGTCCCGCCGGACGACCTCTCGCTCGACGAGGCGCGCGAGCTCTTCGAGGGCGAGGGCCTGATCCCGGATCTGCCCAGCGCCGGTTAGCGCAAGCTGTTCTGGATCAGCACGGCAACGAACCCAACGACGGTCGTTGCCCAGAGGTTGATGGTCCAGCGACGCATCTCGCGTAACTCTCCCCTGACCTCAGCAAACTCGGTGCGCATCTCCATCCGCAATTGGCGGACCTCGCCGGCGAGATCGTCGATTCGATCATCCGTCCAGCGTGTGCGACCGGGTTCCGTCACGGACAAAGCGTACCGCTGCCGAGACCGCCGTACTGTGACGACTTCGGGTCAGAGCGGCGCGTCGAACAGCCCGAACCAGCGCGTCAGATCCTGCTCGATCGGCAGCTCGCTCCTGGTCCTTGCCGGTCGGGACGAACGGCCAGAACGCGCCCTGCTTGAAGCCGTAGATCCAATAGGCGCGGCTTTCCTTGAACTTGCCCTCGAACGGGAAATCGGCGGCGAGCAACTGGCCGCCGAAACCGCGGTCCTGCAGCTCCGACGCGATCAGGTGCACCGTTGCGACGACGCTCTCGAAGTCCTGGTCGTGGACGACGAGCCACTCGAAGCCCATCTCGTCGCTCTTGCGCTTGACCTTCGAGCTGGATTGGTTCCCAACCGCGTCGAGCAACTGCTGGAGGTCGTTCTCCGCGCGGACGAACTCGCCCGCCGAGAGCGACTTGAAGCAGACACCGGCCGAGCCGGAAGGCTTCAGGTCGAGCTCGGTCTCGAGCGTGATCCGCGCAGTCGAGATCGCGAAGAGCCGCTCCTTCGCCGGGTCCTTGAGCTTC
>VAXD01000143.1:0-1247 GCA_005884155.1 Actinomycetota bacterium
GGCGACAACCTGCTGCGTACGCTGGCGCACCGGATCGTCGTGCGCGGGATCGCGCGGACGTTCCAGAACGTCGAGCTCTTTCGCTCGATGACCGTGCTGGAGCACGTGCTGGTGGGGCGCCACGCACGCCGCGGCCGGAGCGCGCGCGAGCTCCTCAGCTACGTCGGTCTTACCGGTCTCGCGCACCGGCCGGCGCGCGAGCTCCCGTACGGCGTGCAGAAGCGCGTCGAGCTGGCCCGCGCGCTCGCGTCCGGGCCGCGGCTGCTCCTGCTCGACGAGCCGGCCGGCGGGCTCAACCACCAGGAGGTCGGGGAGCTCGCGACGCTGATCCGCCGCCTGCGCGACGACTTCGAGCTGACGATCCTGCTCGTAGAGCACCACATGCAGCTCGTGATGGGCGTCGCCGACCGCGTGCACGTGCTCGACTTCGGGCGCCGGATCGCGAGCGGCACGCCAGCCGAGGTGCGCAACGACCCGGGAGTGATCGAGGCCTACCTCGGGACGACGGATGGCTGAGGCGCTGCTCCAGCTCGAAGGCGTGGAGGCCCGCTACGGGCCGGTCAAGGCGCTCCACGGTGTCTCGCTCGAGGTCGCCGAAGGCGAGGTCGTGGCCGTGCTCGGCGCGAACGGAGCCGGCAAGACGACGACGCTGCGCGCCATCTCCGGGACGGTCTCGCGCAGCGGCGGAATCCGCTTTGCCGGCAAGAGCATCTCGCGAAGCTCGCCGGAAGCCGCGGCCCGGCTCGGGATCGCGCACGTTCCCGAGGGCCGCGGGACGCTCTCTGCGCTGTCGGTCCGCGAGAACCTCAGGCTGGGCGCGTACGTGCGGCGCGACCGCAGCGACGTTCGCGACGACGAGGAGCGCATGCTGGTCTACTTCCCCTGGCTCGAAGAGCGGCTCGACCAGCAGGCGGGCACGCTCAGCGGCGGCGAGCAGCAGATTCTCGCGCTGGCCCGGGCGCTGATGCTTCGTCCGCGCCTCGTGCTGCTCGACGAGCCCTCGCTCGGCCTTGCACCGAAGGTCGTGGCGGAGATCTTCAGCATCGTCGGTGACCTGAACGAGCGCGAGGGGCTGACCGTGCTCGTCGTCGAGCAGAACGCGAACCTGGCCCTCGACGCCTCGTCGCGCGCGTACGTGCTCGAGGTCGGCCGCGTCGCGCTCGCCGGCACGAGCGCCGAGCTGCGCCGCGACGAGTCCGTCAGACGCTCGTACCTGGGGTACTACTGCCCCATCCAGCGATACATAC
>VAXD01000143.1:1333-10440 GCA_005884155.1 Actinomycetota bacterium
GGAAGGGGCACTAATGCTCCTCGCCTTCGACTGGAGCCAGCTCGCTCAGCAGACCGTGATCGGCCTCTCGTCAGGCGGGACCTGGGCGCTGCTCGCGCTCGCGATCGTCCTGATCTACCGCTCGACGGGCGTCGTCAACTTCGCGCAGGGCGAGCTGGCGATGCTCTCGACCTTCGTCGCCTGGTCGCTCGTCCACCACGGGCTCTCGTACTGGGGGGCGTTCTTCCTGACGATCGCGCTCTCGTTCCTGGGCGGCGTGGGGATCGAGCGTGCCGTGATCCGGCCCGTCGAGCGCGCGCCGGTGCTGACGATCGTGATCGTGACGCTCGGCCTGGTCTTCGTTATCGACGGGATCGCGCGCTGGGGCTGGAGCTCCGAGACGCGCTCGCTGCCGAACGCGTTCTCGACCCGGCCGATCGACATCGCCGGCGTCGCCTTCTCGATCCAGGACCTCGGCAACATCGCCGTCTCGCTCGGCGTGGTCGTCCTGCTGGGCCTGCTCTTCCGCTACACGAAGCTTGGTCTCGCCCTGCGCGCGGCGGCGGTGAACCCTCAGGAGAGCCGGCTGCTCGGCGTGCGGGTGAGCTGGATGCTCGCCCTCGGCTGGGGGCTCGCCGCCGCGATGGGCGCGGTCTCGGGGATGTTGACCGCACCGGCACTCGCGAGCTTCGATCAGAACCTGATGCAGCCGGTGCTGCTCTACGCGCTGGCAGGCGCGGTGCTCGGCGGGCTCGAGAGCCCGATCGGCGCGGTGGTGGGCTCGCTCCTGCTCGGCGTCTTCGTCAACCTGGTCGGCACGTACGTCGGCTGGGTCGGGAACGACCTGCGACTGCCGGTCGCGCTGGTGATCATCCTCGGCGTCCTGCTCGTCAAGCCGAGCGGGCTGTTCGGGCGAACCGCGGTGAGGCGGGTCTGATGCGTCGCGCCGCCGGGATTGTCCTCTGGCTCGCCGCCGTCGCGGCGGCCCTCGCCGTGTTCCTGCTCCTGCCACACCTCGTCAGCGACTTCCACACGCGCGACCTCGCGTCAGCCGGGGCGTTTTTCATCGCGATCGTCGGCCTCAATCTGCTGACCGGCTACACCGGCCAGATCTCCCTCGGCCACGGCGCGCTGATGGCAATCGGCGGCTACACGACCGCGGCCCTCGTCGTCCACGAGCACTGGCGCGACGTCTGGACGATCCCGCTTGCCGGCCTCGCAGCCGGGATCGTCGGCTTCGTCGTCGGGATCCCGGCGCTACGGCTCTCGGGGCTCTACCTCGCGCTCGCAACGTTTGCCTTCGCGGTGGCGATGCCGTCGCTCCTGAAGAAGTTCTCCGGCCTGACGGGCGGGACGCAGGGGCTGCGCTTCCTCGAGTCGGCGCCGTTTCAGGTGACGGGCCTGAAGGGAACCGTCACGGTCTTCGGCCACACGACGACGCAGAACCATTTCCTCTACTACTTGACGTGGGGGATCGGCTTACTCGGCTTCGCGGTCGCCTGGCTGATCGTGCGCGGGCGCTTTGGGCGCGCGTTTCGCGCAATTCGCGACAGCGAGGCCGCGGCCGCGTCGTCCGGCGTGAACCTCGCCGCCTACAAGACGCTCGCCTTCGCGATCAGCGGTGTCTACGCGGGGGTCGCCGGGTCGCTGGTCGCGATCCAGTCCGAGATCGTGAATCCGCTCAGCTTCACGGTCCTGCTCTCGATCCTGATCGTCGTCGGTGCGGTTGTCGGCGGGCTCGGCTCGCTCCCCGGCCTCGTCCTCGGCGCTCTCTTCATCCAGTACCTGCCGTCGATCGCCGCGCACGTCTCCACGCGCCAGGGCGTGCCGGAATTCGTCTACGGCGCGGCGATCATCGTCGTGATCATCCTGCTGCCGGGAGGCGCCGGCGGGCTGCTGCGGCGCCTGGCTGCTCCCCTAACAAGCAGGCTCTACACTCGTCCATAGACACGCGATGAGGGCCGTCTACTGGGCAGGAGCTTTGCTCTGCGCGCTTGCGCTCGCAGCGGCGGCGTCGGGCGCCGGCACGAGCACGCCCGGCGTCAGCCCGACCGAGATCGTGATCGGCGGGACGATCCCGCTGACCGGCGTCGCCTCCTCGTTCAGGTCGGTCGGCCTCGGCGCGTCGTACTACTTCAAGTACGTCAACGCCCACGGCGGCGTGAACCACCGCAAGATCCGCTACATCATCAAGGACGACCAGTACGACCCCGCGCTGACGATGGACAAGACGCGGGAGCTCGTCGAGCAGGACCACGTCTTCGCGATCTTCAACAGCCTCGGGACCGAGCACAACCTCGCCACGCGGCCCTACCTGAACGCGGTCGGCGTCCCGCAGCTGTTCGTCGGCAGCGGCGGAAGGACGTTCGGCGCCGATTACAAGCAGTACAAGTGGACGATCGGCTACCAGCCGAACTATCTCGCCGAGGGAACGATCTACGGCCGCGAGGTCGCGAAGACGACGCCGAAGGCCAGCATCGCCGTGCTCTACCAGAACGACGACTACGGCAACGACCTGCTCGCGGGGTTGAAGCACGGTCTCGGCAAGAGGGCAAAGCAGATCGTCTCGAAGCAGAGCTACAACGCGGACGACCCCGAAGTGCGATCGCAGATCGCCCGGCTCAAGTCCTCCAAGGCGAACACGCTGATGATCTTTGCGACACCCCAGTTCGCGATCCAGGCCTACCGCTTCGCCTATCAGCTCGGCTGGAAGCCGAAGGTCTACGTCAACGTCGTCGCGAGCGCGTCCAACGTCATGAATCTGGCGGTACTGGCGTCGAGCAAGAAGGAGGTCGAGGGCTCGATCTCGATCGTGTTCCTCAAGGACCCGTCCGACCCGCGCTGGGCGAAAGACCCGGGGATCAAGCTCTACCGCGCGATCATGAAGCGCTACAAGGACAAGGGGACCAATGTGAACGACGTCTACAACGTGTACGGGATGTCGGTCGCGCACACGTTTGTCCAGGCGCTCAAGAAGGCTGGGAAGAGCCCGACGCGGGCGAGCATCATGAACGCGGCCACGCACTTGACGATCAAGAACGATCCGTTCCTGCTCCCGGGCGTGGTCGTGCGCACGACGCCGAACGATCATTTTCCGCTCGACCAGGCGCGGCTCGAGCGCTGGCACAACGGCCATTGGGCCTCGTTCGGCGGCCTCTTCCGAGTCAGGTAGCCGCTACGGCCGGCTCTCGTGCCGGCGCGCGGATGAGCTGACGCCGTCGCAGCGGCAGGAAGGTGATCACGCCGACCGTGATCGCGACGCCGAGCCACTGCGTCCAGCGCAGGGAGCTGTCGAAGACGTAGATCCCGACGAGCGCCGCCGTGACCGGGAACGCGAGCTCGCCGAGCGCGGCGAGCAGCGCGGGCGTGCGCCTCAGGCCGTAGTAGTAGAGACCGAGCGCGAGAAAGCCCGTGACGAAGGCGAGCAGCGCGATGTAGAAGCTGTCGTGCGCGTTCGAGAACGCCGCGGCCCCGACGATCGGCAGCATGCAGGCGCTCGCGAGCAGCCCGAAGCCGAAGCGGACAGTTGCCACGTGCTCGAAGACGAGACGCCGCCCGAGGTAGCGCCCGAGCACGGTGCCCATGCCCCAGAGCGCGGCCGCGGTGAGCGTCTCCACGATCGGCGTCAGCCCCTGCGCGTGCGGGTCGAGCGGATGCGGTAGCGCAATGAGCGAGATCCCGGCGAGCGCGGGAAGCAGGAACCAGAAGAAGCCAGGCTGCGGCTCTTCCTTGAGGATCAGCCAGGCCCCGGCGACCGCGATCAGCGGCTGGGCCTTCTGCAGTACGACGACCGTGATGAAATCGCCGTGGAAGAGCGCCTTCGTGAAGAGGATCGTCGCGATCGCCGACGCGCCGGCCCCGACCGCGATTCCGGCCGCGATGTAGCGCGGCCCCGCCCGTCGTAGCGCGACGAAGGCGGGGACGAGCAACGGCAGGGTCAGCGCGACGAGCACAACGTGCTCGCCGAAGACGATCGTCGTCGCCGAGGTCGTCTCTGCGAGGGGCTTGCGGATCAGCCCGTCGAGCCCCCACATCATGGCCGCGACGCTGACGAGGACGACGCCCGGAACCCTGTCGAGACGGCCCGCCATCGCGCTGAGCCTAGCCGAGTGCGGCGGCCTCGCCGCCACGCGGGTAAGGTCGCTGCGTTTGGCGCGCCGGGTGCGGATCCCGTGGCTCGTCGCGGTCGTGCTGGCAGCCGGCGGCTGCGGCGGCGGGCCTTCGGAACGGCCGGTCTCGGCGCGCGCGGCCGGGATCCACAAGATCCGCCACGCCGTGATCGTGATGCAGGAGAACCGCTCGTTGGACGAGTTCTTCGGCACGTACCCGGGCGCGGAGGGCATCCCGACGCGGAACGGACATTGCGCACGTGTGCGCGCGGCCCTACCACGACCGCCGGAACAAGAACTACGGCGGCTCGCACGAGCTGCTCGACACGATCCGCGACGTCGACGGCGGCAAGATGGACGGCTTCATCCGTGAGGCCCGGCGCGGCCTGCGGAACGGCTGCCGGGCGCACCCAAAGGTGCCGGTCTGCTCGCGGAAACACGCGCCCGACGCGATGGGCTACCACGACGCAAGCGAGCTGCCGAACTACTGGGCCTACGCGCGCCACTTCGTGCTGCAGGACCACATGTTCGAGCCGAACTCGTCGTCGAGCCTGCCGACGCACCTGTTCATGGTCTCCGAGTGGTCGGCGCGCTGCCATCGCGGGTCGAACCCGATGGGCTGCGTGAACGCGGTCGAGAACCCGCTCGCGCCGCCGCACGAGCGGCAGAACCCGACGAGCCGCAAGCCCGACTACGCCTGGACCGACCTCACGTACCTGCTGCACATGCGCCATGTCCCCTGGCGCTACTACGTCTTCACCGGAACGCAGCCGGACTGCTCCGAGGACGAGATGATCTGCGGCTCGGTTCGACAGAGCGCGGCGACGCCGGGGATCTGGAACCCGTTGCCGTGGTTCGCAACCGTGCACCAGGACCGGCAGGTGCGCAACGTCGAGTCCATGCGCTGGTTCTTCCGCGATGCGCGCCAAGGACGCCTTCCCGCCGTCTCGTGGCTGATTCCGAGCGACCCGGTCAGCGACCACCCGCCGTCGCTTCTGACGAACGGCCAGGCCTACGTCACGAGCGTGATCAACGCGGTCATGCGCAGCCCCGACTGGCGCTCGAGCGCGATCTTCCTCGCCTGGGACGACTGGGGCGGCTTCTACGACCACGTCGTCCCGCCCCACGTCGACCGGAACGGCTACGGGCTGCGCGTGCCGGCGCTCGTGATCTCGCCATACGCGAAGCGCGGCTTCGTCGACCACCAGGTGCTCAGCTTCGACGCCTACGCCAAGTTCATCGAGGACGACTTCCTGGGCGGGGCGCGGCTCGATCCCGCAACCGACGGGCGGCCCGACCCGCGTCCGACGGTCCGCGAGAACGTGCCCGTGCTCGGCAACCTGGCCGCCGACTTCGACTTCTCCCAAAAGCCGCGGAAGCCCTTGCTGCTGCCGCTGCGCCCACCGTTCAGGTAGCGCGCGCTTCGAGCGCGAGCAGGTCGTCCAGCGTCTCGCGGCGACGGATCAGGCGCGCTTTGCCGTCGGCGACCAGCACGGCTGCGGGGCGCGGGACGGCGTTGTAGTTCGAGGCGAGCGAGAGCGTGTACGCGCCCGTCGCGGGGACCGCCAGGAGGTCGCCGCGCCTGGGCTCCGGCAGACGGACGCTCTCGATCAGCACGTCGCCGGACTCGCAGTGCTTGCCGCAGACGGTGTAGCTGCCGGCCGGCTCCTCGTCGGGGCGGTTGGCGAGCAGCGCCTCGTAGCGGGCGCCGTAGAGCTGCGGCCGTGGGTTGTCGGACATGCCGCCGTCGACCGCCACGAAGGTCGTCGTCTCCGTCGCCTGCTTGACGACCCCGACGCGGTAGAGCGTCAGGCCCGCATGGCCGACGAGCGACCGGCCGGGCTCGAGGATCACGCTCGGCTGTTCGAGCCCGTGCAGCGCCCAGGCGTGGCCGAGCCGTCCGAGCAGCGTCGTCACGAAGTCGACGATCGTCGGTGGACGCTCGCCCTCGACGTACTGGATGCCGAGACCACCGCCGAGGTCGACGATCTCCGGCTCCCAGCCGAGCTCGGCGCGGCAGTCGGCGGCGAAGGCGCCGAGCCAGTCGATGCTCGCTCGTGCCGCGTCGACCCCGAGGAGCTGCGAGCCGATGTGGAGGTGCAGGCCGGCGACCTCGAGCCCGGCGTCACGCGCTCGACGGATCGCCTCGAGCGCCTGGTCGGGCGGAAGGCCGAACTTCGAGCCGTGGTGCGCCGTGCGGATCGCCGGGTGCGTGTCCGCCTCGATCCCGGGGGTCACGCGCACGAGCGTGCTTCGAACGGCGGCAGCGGCAGCCCGCTCGATCTCGTCGAGCGCGTCGAGCACGACGAAGCGCGCGCCCGCTTCTGCTGCGGCGCGGAGCTCCTCGTCGCTCTTGTTGTTCCCGTGCACCACGATCCGCTCCCCGGGGATTCCCGCAGCGCGCGCGTAAGCGAGCTCGCCCAGCGTCGAGACGTCTGCCCCGTAGCCCTCGGCCGCGAGCAACCGCAGCAGCTCGACGTTCGGGAACGCCTTGACGCTGTAGAGCAGGAGCGCATTGGGTGCCGCCTCGCGGTAGGCACGCGCGGCAGCGAGCAGCGTCTCCTCGCAGTAGACGACGAGCGGTGTGCCGAAGCGCTCGGCCAGAGTCGAGGCTGCGACCCCGCCGACGACGAGCTCCCCGCCCTCGACAGCGGCGCTATCCGGCAGCGTGCCGGTCGTCAGTCCATCCACCAGCCCTGCGTCATCGGCCCGTCGCCGGGGCCGGTGTTCGGCGCGCCGAAGGCGATCAGCTCGGCGCCTTCGGGCCCGCCCTCGAGGTTGCGCATCGTCTCACGGTGGATCCGTACGGCATCGAGCGGCTTCAGGTCGAGCACTTCGTCGTCGAGCTTGATCCGCGCGGTGCCGTTGATCAGCACGTAGACCTCTTCTTGCACGTTGTGCTGGTGCCCGAAAGGCATGCGGAAGTTTGGCGCGACGCGCAGGTAGCTGATGCCCGCGTTCTCCATCTCGAGCGGGACGCGCGCGCTGCGGAACTCGAGATCGGGCGACATGTCGAACTTCGGCGCCTGGTCCTCGACTTCTTTGAGGTTCAGATGCGTGTAGCCGGCCATATTTCCTCCTCGTTTTCGCTTGCTAGAGTGTTTTTAATGCAGCAGCTTCTCGAGTAGCGCAGGAAGCGAACGCGGCGAACGCCGCGGCGGCTTCCCCAGGGCCTCTCTCGCGAGAGGTCTTTTTGTTTTTCTGGAGGCGAGATGGAACCGTACGACCCGCACGCAATCGAGGCGAAATGGCAGAAGGTCTGGGAGGAGGCCGACGCCTTCTCGGTCCCGAATCCCGCGCCGGGAACGCCGCGGAATCCCGACAAGCGCTACGTGCTCGAGCAGCTGCCGTATCCGTCGGGAACGCTGCACATGGGCCACATGCTGGTCTACACCCTGGGCGACGTCCGCGCGCACTTCCAGCGGCGCACCGGCCACGAGGTGATGCGCCCGATGGGCTGGGACTCGTTCGGCCTGCCGGCCGAGAACGCCGCCATTCGCGGTGGCGACCCTCCGCGTGAGACGGTCGAGCGCAACATCGAGCACATCCGCGCGTTCATGAAGCGCGTCGGCTGGGCGATCGACTGGGACCGGGAGCTGGCCGCGCATCGGCCTGACTACTACCGCTGGACGCAGTGGCTCTTCCTGAAGCTGTACGAGGCCGGGCTGGCCTATCGCAAGGCCGCGCCGGTGAACTGGTGCCCGAACGACCAGACGGTCCTGGCGAACGAGCAGGTGAAGGACGGCCGCTGCGAACGCTGCGGCGCGGTCGTCGAGGCGCGCAACCTGGAGCAGTGGTTCTTCCGGACGACCGCCTACGCGGACGAGCTGCTCGACTTCGAGGGGCTGCAGTGGCCCGAGCGGATCATCGCGATGCAGCGAAACTGGATCGGCCGCTCCGAAGGCGCAGAGATCCTGTTCCGGATCGAGGAGCTGGATGTCGACGTGCCGGTGTTCACGACGCGGCCCGACACGGTCTTCGGCGCGACCTTCTTCGTCTTCGCTCCCGAGAACGAGCTGGTTCCGCGCCTGGCCGAGGGGACGGAGCAGTCCGACGAGGTCATGGAGTACGTGCGGCGTGCGGCGGCCAGGTCATCGGCCGAGCGGATCGACCCGGATCGTGAGAAGACCGGCGTCTTCACGGGCCGGTACGCGACCAACCCGGCAACCGGCGAGCCGATCCCGGTCTGGGTCTCGGACTACGTGCTGATGGAGTACGGGACGGGCGCGATCATGGCCGTGCCCGCGCACGACGAGCGGGACTTCGCGTTCGCGCAGCGGTTCGGGCTGCCTGTGCGGACAGTCGTCGTGCCTGAGGACGAGGACGGCCCGGCTGAGGGCGCATTCGTCGAGCATTCGGACAACGAGCGGCTGGTCGACTCGGNNCCAGTTCTCCGGGGTGCCCGCTCCCGAGGGCGCACGCGCGATCGTCGAGTGGCTGGAGCAGAAGCACGCGGCGCGCCCCGCAGTGTCGTTCCGCCTGCGCGACTGGGGGTTCTCGCGGCAGCGCTACTGGGGCTGCCCGATTCCGATCGTCTACTGCGGAAGCTGCGGCGTCGTCCAGGTGCCTGAAGAAGACCTGCCCGTCGTCCTGCCGGAGATCGAGGACTACCTGCCGAAGGGGAAGGCGCCGCTCGAGTCCAACGAGGAGTGGATGCGAGTCGAATGCCCGAAGTGCGGCGGTGCGGGGCGGCGCGAGGCGGAGACGATGGACACGTTCGTCGACTCGTCGTGGTACTTCCTACGCTACTGCGATCCGCACAACGATCGCGCGCCGTTCGAGCGCGAGCTCGTCGATTACTGGGGGCCGGTCGACTACTACCAGGGCGGGGTCGACCACGCGACGATGCACATGATCTACGCGCGCTTCTTCCAGAAGGCGCTGGCCGACCTGGGGCTGGTCGGTTTCCGCGAGCCGTTCGCACGTTTTCACGGCAACGGCTGGGTGCAGTACGGCGGCGCGAAGATGTCGAAGTCGAAGGGGAACGTGATCGGGCCGGACATGTTCGTCGACCGGTAC
>VAXD01000146.1:0-3670 GCA_005884155.1 Actinomycetota bacterium
GCAAAGGAGGAGCAGATGCAGCAGACAGCCGAAGGCGCGATGGAGCGAATCGAGCGAGCCCAGCTCGAGGTGCAGCCGACGATGATCGAAGCGCCCGAGCCGCCGTCGCCGGAGCCGTTCCCGTCGCCGGACGAGCCACCCGCGCCGACTCCGATTCCCGAGCCGATGCCCGAGCCGTCGGAGCCGCCCGGGCCCGTCGTCGTGCCGGAGCCCGGGCCGGAGCCGAGCCCGCCGGCCACTCCGCAGTAGCCGCGGGCAGGGACGCCTGCCGCGACTAGCTAGCCGAAGAAGGTCTGGCCGAGCAGGAAGACGTTCAGCGCCGAGATCACCGCGGCGATCAGAACGGCGACCGCCGTCGTCAATCGGCGGTTGACCAGCGTGCCCATGATCTCTGGCCGGCTGGTGAACCAGACGAGCGGCACAAGCGCGAACGGGATCCCGAACGAGAGCACGACCTGGCTAAGCACGAGCGTCCGCGACGGGTCGAGCCCGATAGCTGCGACGACGAGCGCGGGCAGCATCGTCACGAGCCTTCGCCAGAAGATCGGGATCCGGCGGCGGATGAACCCCTGCATCACCACCTGGCCGGAGAGCGTGCCGACGGTCGCGCTGGAGAGCCCGGAAGCGAGCAGCGCGAGCGCGAACAGCGTTCCGGAGGCGCCACCGAGGACGGGCACGAGCGTCCGGTGTGCGCCGACGAGCGAGGTGACGTCGTGCAGGCCCGAGCGGAAGAACGTGCTCGCGGCCATCACGAGCATCGAGAGGTTGATCAGCCCCGCGATCGTCATCGCGATGACGACATCGACCTGCGTGTAGCGGTAGAGCCGGTGCGCCTCGGCGTCGTTCTGCGGGACGACGCGGTTCTGCGTCAACGCCGAGTGAAGGTAGATCACGTGGGGCATCACCGTCGCGCCGATGATCCCGACCGCGAGCAGTACCGACTCGCTCCCCTGGAACTCCGGCTTGATCATGTGCAGGCCGACGGTGCCGAGCGGCGGGTGCGCGTAGTAGAGCTCGGCGAGGTAGCAGGCGCCGATCGCGGCGACGAAGCCGGCGATCACGGCCTCGAACGCGCGCAGGCCGAAGCGCTGCAGGCCCAGGATCAGGAAGGTCGTGACCCCGGTCAGCAGCGCCGCGGGGAAGAGCGCGATCCCGAGCAGGAGGTGGAATCCGAGCGCGGCGCCGAGGAACTCCGCCAGGTCGGTCGCCATCGCGATCAACTCAGCCTGTACCCAGAGCCCGAGCGAGGTCCGGCGGGAGAAGCGCTCCCGGCACATTTCCGGCAGGTTGCGCCCCGTCGCGATCCCGAGCTTGGCCGAGAGCAGCTGGATCAGCATCGCCATCAAGCTCGAGGCGACGATCACCCAGGCGAGCGTGTAACCGAACTTCGAGCCGCCGGCGATGTTCGTCGCGAAGTTGCCGGGGTCGATGTACGCGATGCAGGCCACGAACGCGGGGCCGAGGAAGGGGAGGATCCGCCAGGGCTTCTGCGGGTAACCGCGGAGTGCCTCCTGCGCTTCCGGCACCGCGCCGGTGGCGACCGCCTCTGACCGTGTCGCCATCACGGTCTCAGTCTAGCCGAAATTTAGGCTTGCCTAAACTTTTGCGAAGTGGAGATCTGGAAGGTTGCGCCAGCGCTCGTCGAGATCGAACCCGTAGCCGACGAAGAACTCGTCGGGGACCGTGAAGCCGACGTAGTCGACCGGGAGGTTCTCGACCAGGCGGCGGTAGGGCCGGTCGAGCAGCGTGACGACGCGGAGGCTCGCCGGTTGGCGCAGGTCGAGCAGCTTGCAGAGGTAGTTGAGCGTCAGGCCGGTATCGACGACGTCCTCGACGAGCAAGACGTCGAGGCCGGCGAGTGGGATCGCGATGTCCTGCAGAAGGCGCACGCTGGTGTGGCCGCCGGTCGCTGCGCCGTCGTAGCCGGCGAGCTCGACGAAGTCGACCTGGTGCGCGATCGGAATGGCGCGCGAGAGGTCGGCGAGGAAGACGAAGCTCGCCTTCAGGAGCGCGACGAGGAGCAGGTCGCGGCCGGCGTAGTCGGCTGTGATATTCGCGCCGAGCTCGCGCACCCGCGAGCGAACCTCCTCGGCGCCGAGGAAGACCTCACCGACGCGCGGATCGCCGGCTATGACGCCAGATCGAGCCGGAAGCGTTGGGCCAGCCGCTCGATGTCGCGCTTGTAGAAGAGCTTGATCTGGACGCCGGGGTAGCGCTCGCGGAGCTTGCGCAGCTTGCGGTTCTTGCGCGTCACGAGCCGCTGCTTCATCACTGTGATCTCGAGGAACAGATCCTGCTCCGGCAGGTAGAAGTCCGGCGTGAACGCCTCGGCCACGCGACCGTCTTCGTCCCGCTCGAGTACGAACGTGTGCGGCTCGTACGTCCATGGGACGCGGTAGAAGTCGAGGATCTTCGCACACTCGCGCTCGGCATCGTTCTGGAAGCGCGGCACCGTCGCGCCGCAATACGCCTGGAAATCGGCTGTTTCTTCCACCGCCACGCAAGGTAGCAGCGGCTGCGGACGCCCCCGCCCGTTGGATCGCTTCGGCCTTCTGCTGCGGCTACGGCGTGAACCCGACGCTGTCGGCCGTTGGGCCGATGTCCATCGTCTTGTAGTCGACACCGCTCGGCCAGGCGCCGTCGTTGCGCTGGTAGTCGTACATCCCGAAGGTGTACGGGTAGGAGGTGCCGTCGCAGAAGACATGCATCGTCTTGATCCCGAGATTCCGGTACTGCAGCTGACCGTCGACGTACCACTCGAAGGCGCCCGAGCTGTCGGGCTCCCAGCGGTAGTGGGCAACCACGTCGTACCAGTGGTCGTACTGCAGCGGCATGACGTTCCCCGAGCCGTCGTGCTGGGCGATGATGAAGTCGTTCTCGATGCTGTTTCCGTCCGCAGCCACCTGCCCGGAGCGGAAGTGGAAGATCAGCCGCGGGTTGGTTCCCGGATTCGCCGTCGTGCCGTCTGCTTGAACGCCGAAGTACGGGCTCGTGTAGGTCGGGCAGTTATTGAGCGTCGAGCCATAACGCGACTCGTGCCACTCGACGTTGATGTTCCACACTCCCATCCTTGGAACGTAGACGCCGCTTGGGAAGCGCACCCTCCAGCGATACCAGGTGTCATCACCCTGAGCGGTGTACGCGCCCGCGGTGGCGGTGCTCCCGTATGCGGTGACCTCCCGATCGGGCATCGGGTTGTAGAGCGAGGTCATCGTCCCCGAGTTGCCGTTTGAGGTCGGAGCGATCGTCAGCCGCGTCGCCGCGCCGCCGGAGCCGTCGCCGACGGTGGAGATGTAATTCGCGTCAAGCCCGGAGGCGCTGTCGCTGACGGCCGCCTGCCAGTGATCGGGAGCATTCTGGTTGTCGGTCCAGCCGAGCAGGTAGTTCGGTGCGGCCCAGTCCCAAAGCGGGGAACCGCTCTGCGGCGCCGTGACTACCGAGCTGGCAGCAGATGCGGCTGTCGCCGATCCGGTAGAGTTGCTCGCCGTGACAAAGACCCGAAGCGTCCTTCCGACATCGGCCGTTGCGAGGGCGTAGGAGACGTCGGTCGCCCCGTCGATTTCCACGCACGCCGACCCGCGGACGTCGCAGCGCTTCCAGGCATACGCGTACGTGAGCGGCGTCGTTCCCTCCCAGGAGCCAGCGGAGGCGCTCAGCGACTGGCCTTGCT
>VAXD01000146.1:3676-7975 GCA_005884155.1 Actinomycetota bacterium
GGGATCCTCGACCGTAGTCGTCTGGTCCGAGAAGGCGGTCGAGGTGCCGTTGTGATTGATACCCAGCACGAGAGCGCGGATCGTCGAGCCCACGTCGTCCGCTCCGAGCGAATACTGCGAGCCCCCGGCGTCTGCGATCGGTTGGCAGGAACCGCCGATACCGTCGCACCGCAGCCAGGTGTAGGTGAAATGGATCCCCGGCCCGTCCCATTCGCCGACATCCGCCGAGAGCGTCTGACCCGAGGTCGGGGTTCCGGCGATCATCGGCGGAGAGACGTTCGTCGGCGGCTCCTGCCCGGGTGGGATCGGAGGTGAGTCCGCACTCGAGCTGCGCGTCAGCAGCAGGATCGGCAGACCAGTGGAGACGAGGACGAAGAATCCCAGTGCGATGAACCGGATCAACCTTGTACCCCCTTTTGAGAACGAATGACGAGGACCCCGGCGGCGACGAGCGGCCCATAGTGAGCGCTCGACTTCGGACCGTCTCCTGGATAGACGAGCCAGAGGTACTTGCCGGGCTGCGTGCGATAACGCGTGCCGTTGTGGACCCACTCCCGCGGTACGGCGACGGACGGACGTGCAGGCCAGAGATCGAGAACTCGGGTGCCGTTACGCCAGAGCGCAACGTGATAGTGGGCGGCCCCGGGTACCGGGCTCCAGCGGAGAAAAGACCGTGTCTGTGGCCGCGCGTGCCCCTGTGTGTGCGGTCGTGCCGGGGAGTGCCGAAGAGGAGCACGTTCGGCGCTGCGCGGGCGTCCGGAAGGCTGCTTCTTCTCGACAGAGCGCAGCTCGCGCTCGAGGGTCGGCGCCGGTCCGGGTGGAAACGTCGGCGTGACCTCGGATGGACCGGCTGCCGCGGCCGGCGATCCCCGATCCGTCTCCAGATGGTTGACGAGGAGCGTCGCGAATGTGGCGCCGCAGCCGATCGGTACGAGCAGCGCAAACGCAGCCCTGCGGATGTACGGATCGCGGCCTCCGACAAGGGCAGCGGCCGGGCTCCCGAGCGGGTCGGGCAACCCCTGCGCACCGGCGAGGACCGGTGCCCTGAAGTTGAGGCGGCCGACCTCGGAAGCGACTGCAACGAGCTCGGACCGCAAGACATTTGAACCGAACTGGTTCGGGCGTGGGGGGCGCCGCAAGCGCCGGAGGGTAGCAAACGGTTCGAACGGCTCCAGCGCGGCCAGCCGGCCCGCATCTCACAACCCTTGCAAAGAGCGATAACCTACGCTCGCGGTCACCCAACGATGAGTGAGAGAGACGCGGGAGAAGAGCATGCTGAGCCGGGCCGGCCACGGTCGCTGATCCTCGACACGCTCGGGCAGCGCACCGAACAGGCCGCACGTGAGAAGGACACTTCGCAGGAGGCCGAGCCCCAGAAGTTGCTGGGCGAGCTCTCGAGGGCGTCTGACAGCCTCGCAGAGATCGTCGACTCGCTGGTTGCCGAGAAGAGTGCTCTCGAAGCGCGAGTCGAGGACCTCCAGGCCCAGCTCGACCGCTTGCGAACCGAGGCGGAGACAGCTTCCGCGGCGGCCGCGCGCGAGCTCGAGCAGCAGGAACGCGCTGCAACGACCAAGGCCACCGAAGGGGCGCGGGAAGCGGCGCGTCAGCGGGCCCGTGCGGACCGGGCAGAGCGTCTGCTCGCCCTGGCGGGAGACGAGCGCCGGGCGACCGCCTTCTGCCTGACCGTGGGTGGGAGCGCGCGGACGAGCGTGCCGAGAGAGATCCTTGCGGAGGCTGTCCGGCTCGGGATCGACGTTCAGCTCAACGCCCACCCCGGCCGCCGCGACACCTTCATCGTCGCGCAGATGGAAGCCGACGAGGCGCATCTGAAGAGGTTTCTCACCTGGGCCCGGGACCGCTTTGCCGACACCGATTTTCGAGAGACAGAGGGTCTGAGCGCGCCCTAGGAGGGCTTGAGGGCAGCGAACGCGCGGCCGATCGTCGGGATCTTTAGCGCCGCTCTCTACTGGGTAGCGGCGGCTTCGGGCGCGCCCTTCTGGCGGTCCGTGGTACAAGGCTGCCCGCAAGGATGGCGCGCATCCGGCTGACCCCCCAGAAGCGGGAGTTCTTCTCGCTGTACACGCAAGCATCCGCGAACACGGTCGAGATCGCGCGGCTGCTCGTACAGCTCCTCGAGAGCTTTCCCGAGGACGGCGGCGGCCTGATGAAGCAGATCAAGGACCGCGAGCACGAGGGTGACCGCCTGACACACGAGGTGGTCGACCTCCTCAACCGCACTTTCGTGACGCCGTTCGACCGCGACGACATGTACCGTCTCGCCGGCGCGCTCGACGACATCTGCGACCACGTGGACGAGGCCGCGGACAACCTCGGCGTCTACGGCGTAGAGCGTGTGCCCGGGAAGGCGCGCGAGCAGGCGGAGGTGATCCTCCGAGCGGCGACCAAGCTCGACGAGGCGATCAACCGGCTCGAGGGCTTTCGCGACTCGAGCGACCAACTCGACGAGTTGCGCACGCTGGAGGACGAAGGCGACGCGCTCGTCCGCGACGCCGTCGCGGAGCTGTTCGCCACGACCGAGGATGCGAAGGCGATCATCCGCTGGAAGGACATCCACGAGCGGCTCGAGGAGGCGGTCGACGCGCTCGAGAACGCCGCGGACGTGCTCGAGGCGATCCTCGTCAAGAACCGCTAGCGACCCGTGAACGACGTCCTGCTCGTCGTGGTCGTGCTGGTCGCGCTCGGCTTCGACTTCACGAACGGCTTCCACGACACGGCAAATGCCGTCGCGACGTCGGTCTCGACCCGCGCGCTCTCGCCGCGGCTGGCGGTGTTCGTGGCGGCGGTCGCCAACCTGGCGGGCGCCTTCGTCACCACGGCTGTCGCCAAGACGGTCGGCAAGGGGATCATCGACACCGGCCTCGCCACCGAGAAGACTGTGCTCGCCGCGCTGCTCGGCGCGATCGTGTGGAACCTGATCACATGGTGGCTCGGACTGCCGTCGAGCTCGTCGCACGCGCTGATCGGCGGCCTCGTCGGCGCCGCGCTCGCGCAGTCGGGGACGGCCGGGGTGCAGTGGCACGGGCTGGTGCACAACGTGGCGCTCCCGGCGATCGTGGCGCCGGCCATCGCGTTCGCCGCGGCGTTCTCGCTCCTGCTCGCGATCCTTTGGGCGCTCGTGTGGATCACGCCGGCGGCGGCGAACCGATCATTCAGGCTCGGCCAGCTCGGTTCCGGGACGTGGGTCGCGTTCACGCACGGCGCGAACGACGCGCAGAAGACCATGGGCGTGATCGCGCTCGCGCTCTTCGAGAGCGGTCACATCTCGCACTTCTACATCCCGACCTGGGTGATCGTCTCGGCCGGTCTGGCCATCGCTGCGGGCACCTACGTGGGCGGCTGGCGAATCATGAGGACGCTCGGCCAGCGCGTGGTCAACATGGAGCCCGCGAGCGGCTTCGCGGCGCAGATGACGGCCGGCGCGACGATCTACGTCGCGACCCGGCTCGGCTACCCGCTCTCGACCACGCACGTCATTTCGGGCGCCGTCCTAGGCTCGGGCGCGACGCGGCGGCTCTCGGCCGTACGCTGGGGCGTTGCCGGGAACATCGTCTTCGCCTGGCTCCTGACGATTCCCGCGGCGGGGCTGGTCGCAGCCGCCTGCTACTGGCCGGTCGCCGCGATCTTCTGAGCCCGCTCTAGACTTTGGGGAAATGGATGGCCCGAACGGCCGCAACTCGCTGACCATCGCGCACATCTCCGACATTCACTGCGGAGGGCCGGACTTCGTCCCGAACCTGCTCGAGCGGGCCGTCAACGAGATCAACGAGCTCAACCCGGACATCGTCATCTGCTCGGGCGACCTGACCACCTTCGGCTTCAAGCACGAGTATGCGCAGGCGAAGGCCTACATGGACCAGATCGGGTGCGACTCGGTGGTCGTGATCCCGGGCAACCACGACTCGCGCAACGTCGGCTACGTCCACTTCGAGGACATGTTCGGCGCCCGCAACTCGGTGCTCAGGCACGACGGCGTGACGGTCGTTGCCGTCGACTCGACCGAGCCCGACCTCGACCACGGCCAGATCGGTCGCGGGCGATATCGCTGGATCGAGGAGCAGTTCTCCACCTCGGACGCCGAGGGCCTGCGGATCTTCGTGCTCCACCACCATCTGCTGCCGGTGCCGGGCACGGGGCGCGAGCGCAATGTCGTCTACGACGCGGGGGACTGCATTGAATGCCTGCAGCGCGCAGGCGTCGATCTCGTGCTCTCCGGGCACAAGCACGTGCCCTATGCGTGGCGCCTCGAGAACCTGTTCGTCGTCAACGCCGGCACGGTCT
>VAXD01000023.1:0-4093 GCA_005884155.1 Actinomycetota bacterium
CGGCTCGAAGTACCGCGGCGAGTTCGAAGAGCGGCTCAAGGCCGTGCTCACCGAGGTGCGGAACGCCGAGGGCGAGCTGATCCTCTTCATCGACGAGCTGCACACGATCGTGGGCGCGGGCGCGGCCGAGGGCGCCGTCGACGCGGGGAACATGATGAAGCCGATGCTGGCGCGCGGCGAGCTGCGCGCGATCGGCGCGACAACGCTCGACGAGTACCGCAAGCACATCGAGAAGGACGCTGCTCTCGAGCGCCGCTTCCAGCCGATCTTCGTCGGCGAACCGTCGGTCGCGGACACGATCGCGATCCTGCGTGGCTTGAAGGAGCGCTACGAGGCGCACCACGGCGTCCGCATCCGCGACGCCGCTCTGGTCGCCGCCGCGGTGCTCTCCGACCGCTACATCTCCGACCGCTTCCTGCCCGACAAGGCGATCGACCTCGTCGACGAATCGGCGTCACGGCTGCGGATGGAGATCGACTCGTCGCCGCTCGAGCTCGACGAGGCCGAGCGCCGCGTGCGCCAGCTCGAGATCGAGCTCGCCGCGATGGGCAAGGAGTCGAAAGAGGTGCGCGAGCCACTCGAGCGCGACCTCGCCGAGGCGCAGGAGCGCCGCAACGAGCTGGCCGCGCGCTGGAGCAAGGAGAAGGAGCAGCTCGAGCGGGTCAAGGAGATCACGCGCACGATCGACGAGCTCCGCGGCGAGGCCGAGCGGGCCGAGCGGAACGCCGAGCTGCAGCGGGTCGCCGAGATCCGCTACGGCGAGCTGCCGGCGCTCGAGAAGGAGCTGGCCGAGCGCGAGTCCGAGGACGGCTCGGAGCCGATGGTGAAAGAAGAGGTCGACGAGGACGACGTCGCCGCGGTCGTCGCGCGCTGGACTGGCATCCCGGTCGATCGCCTGCTCGAGGGCGAGACCGAGAAGCTGATCCACATGGAGGAGCGCCTCCACGAGCGCGTCGTCGGGCAGGACGAGGCGGTCGAGGCGGTCGCCAACGCGTTGCGTCGCGCCCGGTCTGGCCTGCAGGACCCGAACCGCCCGATCGGCTCGTTCGTCTTCCTCGGCCCGACCGGCGTCGGCAAGACCGAGCTCGCCCGCGCGCTCGCGGAGTTCATGTTCGACGACGAGCGCGCGCTCGTCCGGCTCGACATGTCCGAGTACATGGAGAAGCACACGGTCTCGCGGCTCGTCGGCGCGCCGCCGGGCTACATCGGCTACGACGAGGGCGGCCAGCTGACCGAAGCGGTGCGACGCCGGCCCTACTCGGTCGTGCTTCTCGACGAGATCGAGAAGGCGCACCCTGACGTCTTCAACATCCTCTTGCAGATCCTCGACGACGGGCGCCTGACCGACGGCCAGGGCCGGACGGTCGACTTCCGCAACACGGTTCTGATCATGACCTCGAACGTTCGCTCGGGCGAGGCGATGACCGACATCTTCCGGCCCGAGTTCCTCAACCGAATCGACGAGATCGTCGAGTTCGAGCCGTTGAGCAAGGAGCAGATCGGCGAGATCGTCGAGCTGCAGCTGCGGCGGGTCGAAGCGCGGCTGGCAGAACGCGGCCTACGCCTCGAGCTGACCGACGCCGCGAAGGAGACGCTCGCCGAGGCCGGCTGGGACCCGACCTACGGAGCGCGCCCGCTCAAGCGCGCGATCCAGCGCCTGCTCGAGAATCCGCTCGCGCTGCGGCTGCTCGAGGGCGACTTCGCCGAGGGCGATGTGATCCGCGTCGACGCGAGCGACGGCGAACTCGTCTTCGAGAAGGCCGGCGCAGCCGAGCCCGCGGTCGCCTAGTGGCCCTCAAGGGGCGACCGAAGGAGCCGCTGCCGCCGCCGCTGCCGCACGAGAGTCGACCGATCGGCCAGGTGATCGCAGAGGCGATCCGGCTCTACGGCCAGCGCTTCTGGCCCGCGCTCGCGCTCGGGATCGGCCCGGCGGTCACCCTCGTCGGGGTCGTGTTCATCCCGGGTTGGTGGGACCTGGCCTTTGCACTGATCGTCGGTGCACCGCTGATGACCGCTTCGTACATCGGCGGGGTGCTCCTCGCGTCAGGAGAACGGCCGCCCCGCAAACAAGTGGCCGTCGCCTTCGCGGTCGGTGTCATGCTGTTCGTGCCTGCGCTCTTCCTCTACAGCTTCTTCATCCTGCCCGCGGTCGTTTGGCTGGGCGCGTTCGGCCTCGCGGTGCCTGTGGCCTTGCTCGAAGGTCGTGGGTACGCGGGCTCGCTGCGGCGCGGCTTCGAGCTCTGCCGCGCCGACCCGATCCACGCGATCGGCTCGCTGGCCGCGCTCGTGATCGTCTCGTTCCTGACGGCGACGGTGCTCTTCGTGCTCCTGCTCGGCGCCAGCAAGATCGCCCGTTCGTCGGCAGCGTTCGTGTCGCTCGTCTTCATCTCGCCGCTGCTTTTCCTCGGTGCCGGCCAGCTCTACTTCGACCAGGCAGCCCGGTTAGCATCGAGCACCCGATCCAGGAGGAGCGATGCCGACCTACATCATGCTCTCGAGCCTGACGGCACAGGGCGTCCAGACGCTTAAGGCCAACCCAGACCGCCTGCGCGAGGTGAACCGCGACGTCGAGGAGCTCGGCGCGAAGGTCGTCCACCAGTGGGCGACGCTCGGGCCGTTCGACTTCGTCAACGTCGTCGAGGCGCCGGACACCGAGACGATCGCGCGGGTGTCGGTCGCGCTCGGCGCCCGCGGGAGCGCGAAGCTCCAAACGCTGACCGCGCTCTCCGTGGACGAGTTCCTAGGGACGTTCAGCGAGTAGCGGACTGCAGCCGGCAAGTTTCCTGCCGGAGCGGCGTCTGCTTGAGCGGGTACCGACAAGGGGGTAGCGAATGACGAAGAGACGATGGCCTTTCGTGGCGGCAATGCTTGCCGCAGTGACCGCGGCACTGTTGACGGTCGGGGCGGGCGCGGCGCTGGCAAAGAAGCAGCCCGTCGCCTGCGGGCAGGTGATCACGCACAGCATCCACCTGAGGAACGACCTGATCGACTGTCCCGGCCCGGGGCTCGTGATCGGCGCCAACCACATCAAGGTCGATCTCGACGGTCACACGATCGACGGCGTCAACAACCCGGCAGCCAACGGGATCGACAACACGGGTGGCTTCGACAACGTCGTGATCAGGCACGGCACGATCCAGCAGTTCCAGCAGGGCGTGCAGCTGGTCAATGCGAGCGGGAATACGCTCAGTCGCCTCACGGTGCAGCAGACCTTCCGCGGCATCGAGCTGGGCTCGTCCGACCACGCGAAGATCGACCACAACCGGGTGACCGCCAACTTCGACGGCATCCACCTCGTGAGCTCCACCGGAAACCGGATCTCACACAACAACGTGTTCGGTAACACCGCGTCGGCGATCGTGCTCATCACCGGCAGCGACAACAACAAGGTCGATCACAACAAGACCCACAACAACGCCTCGTGGGGGATCACGTCGGACTTCTCGGCGAACAACGTGTACGACCACAATCGTGTCTACAGGAACAACATCGCCGGGATCGAGCCGTTCCACGGGACCAACCTCAGGATCACGCACAACGCGGTCTTCCGGAACCAGATCGGAATCGAGCTGTACACGACCACGGGCAGCGTGCTCCGCGGGAACAAGGTACGAACGAGCGTCGGAGACGGGATCCACACCTTCCAGGGCTCGACCGGGAACCTCCTCGTTGGCAACTCGTCGCATAGGAACGGCGCTGACGGGATCGACGTCGTGGACACGGGAAACACGGTCAAGAAAAACCACGCCAACCGGAACCACGACCTGGGCATCTTCGCCGCGGCCGGGAACATCGACGGCGGAGGGAACACGGCGCATCACAACGGCAATCCCGCGCAGTGCGTGGGCGTGGCTTGCCACTGACGGCTTGAGGCCCTGCGGGAAGGCCCTCGTCGTGGAGGGCCTTCCCGCTAGCTCGCCGCGACCCGCGCGGCAAGCGCGGCATTCGCGACGATCAGCTCGCGGTTGACCTCGAGCGTGCGGCCGCCGCTGCGGTCGTGGAGGAACGCGAGCACGTAGGGCGTGACCGCGCCTCCTGAGACGCCTTCTTCCGTGGCGCGCTCGAGTGCCTCCGCGATCAGCGGCTCGACGTC
>VAXD01000023.1:4112-18644 GCA_005884155.1 Actinomycetota bacterium
CGCTGTTGCAATCCGTGCGGCTTCCTCGGGCTCCTCGACCCGCGCGGAGACCGGCGGGCCGCCCGCCGCGGCGTAGAAGAGCGGCAGCTCGTTTGTGCGGTAGCCGATGACCGGGACGCCGAGCGTCTCGAGCGCCTCGGCGGTTGCGGGGACGTCGAGCAGCGACTTTGCGCCCGAGGAGACGACGAGCGCGGACGTGCGGGCGAGCTCCGTCAGGTCCGCGGAGATGTCCGGACGTTCGGCGAAGCCACGGTGAACGCCGCCGATCCCGCCCGTGCCGAGGAAGCGGATCCCGGCCGCGCGGCAGACGGCGAGCGTGCCGCCGACGGTCGTCGCGCCGATCGCGCCCTGGGCAGCCGCCGCGGCGAGGTCGCGAGGGCCCACCTTGCGCGCCTCGGGCCCGGCCTCGCCGAAGAGCTCGAGCTCGTCGTCGGAGAGCCCGACCACGACATCGCCGCCGAGCACGCCGATCGTCGCGGGGACCGCTCCTTCGGCGCGGACCGCCGCCTCCGCGGCGCGCCCCACCTCCACCCCCACCCTGGGAGGGAAACCGTGTGCGATCAGCGTAGTCTCGAGCGCGACGACCGGGCCGTCGTTGTGGAGAGCTTGTTCCACTTCCGCGGAGATTCGGAGCGGTTCCGTCACACCTGCCCCATCAGACCGGCCCCATCAGGCCGGTACCGCCCCGAGCTGTGCCACGCACCGCGCTGCCGCCTCCAGGCCGAGCTCGATGCCGCCGACGATGAACCCCGCCGCGAGCGCGTCGCCTGCGCCGGTCGTGTCGAGCACGTCGCCGCCGAGCGCAGCATGCTCCTCCCTCCCATCGGGCTCGTGCACGACGACCCCGCGTGAGCCGCGTTTGAGCACCGACGTCTCCGCCAGGGAGTAGGCACCCCCCACAAGCTCCCACTCGGGCTCGTTCGCGAAGACGACATCGGGCGCGAGCTCCTCGAGGCGCGCCCGGAACGCAGCCGGCCCGCGTGCGCGGATCGCGCTCCACGACGACAGGTCGACGCTCACGCGCGCGCCCGCATCCCGCGCGAGCCGGGCCGCCGCGAGTGCCGCCTCGGCGATCGGCACGGCCAGCAGCGAATAGCCGGAGAGGTGCAGCCAGCGGCAGCCCGCGAACCAGCTCGGGTCGAGCTCGTCGGCCCGCAGCTCCGGCGAGACGCCCCGGTCGGTCGCCATCGAGCGCTCCCCGTCCGGTCCGACGAGCGCGACCACGACCCCGGTGCGGCCGTCGGCGCGTGGCCCGGAGACCTCGACTCCGCGCCGCTCGAGCAGGGAGCGAGCCAGCTCGCCGGCCGCGTCACCGCCCAGCTTCCCGACGAAACGAGCGTCCTCGCCGAGCTCGACGGCCCACGCCGCGACGTTCGCCGCCTGACCGCCGGATGCGATCCGCGTCTCGGCCGGCGTGTCCGCACCGCGTGCCAGCTGGGCCGGCGCGCGAACGATCACGTCGAGCAGAAGATCGCCGAGAGTGCAGATCACTGCGAGAATCGTGGCATGGACGGCCAGCCACGGTCAGAGCGCCTGCGCTCCTTCGTGATCGGCGGCCTCGTCGGAGCCTCCGCCGTGCTCGCCGCGGCCCGTCGCAAGCGCCCTCGGGCACGCGCCACGCCGCCGGGCCTCGCCGCCTTCGAGGACGCGCCGTGCTTCCGCGAAACGCTCCAGCGCGAGGGTGGTCGTAGCAGACCCCCCGACTATCCTTAGTACTAGTGCCGATCTACGAGTACCGCTGCCCGAACGGGCATCTGTTCGAGCTGATCCAGCGAATGGACGACGCCCAGCCGGAGGTCTGCGAGATCTGTGGCGAGGGCCCGGTCGAGCGCGTGCTCTACCCGGTCGCAGTGCACTTCAAGGGCTCCGGCTTCTACACGACCGACTACGGGCGCGGGAAGCGCAGCAAGGGCGACGAGTCGAAGGACAAGGACGGCGCCAAGCCGGAGACCAAAGAGTCGAAGCCGGAGAAGAAGGAGAAGGCCGCCGAGGCCTAGCGGGCTCCGGGCGCCCGAGTTCCGTAGACGCACCCCGGCGGATAGGTGTCGCCCGATGGCGCAGGCGGCTGCACGGCCGATTTTCCGAGCACCATCAGGATCACCTTGGCGTTGTCCTCGCTCGGCGTGATATCGCTGCCGGTCGAGGTCCCGCCGAGTCGGCAGTGGATCGCGTGGCCCCGGAACTTGGCCCAGCCGAGCTCGACGAAGTCGTTCGCCGAGAGGTCGGTCGCGAGCGGCTTCAGCAGGCTGCCGCCGATGAAGGGCATCTTCACGAATGTCGAGAAGCTCGCGAGCTTGCTCATCACCGCCTGCAGGACTTGCTGATTGCGCTCGCCGCGGGTGATGTCGCTCTCGGACGGGTCGAGCAGGTTCTCGCGGATACGCGAGTAGATCAGGGCGCGCCGTCCGTTGAGATGCTGCGTGCCGGCCCTGAAGCGCCAGCCGCGCCAGCGCGAGCAGCGAACCGGCGAGCGAAACGGGCAGTCGAACTTGGAGAGAATCGGCCGCGGCACGTTCACGGTGATCCCGCCGACCTTGTCGATCAGGTCGCGGAACTCTCTGAAGTTGACGACGATCACGTGGTTGACCGGGATGTCGGTGTAGCTCGCGACGGTGCGAATCGCGAGCCGTGGCCCGCCGATCTGGAAGGCTGCGTTGATCTTGGACGGCCCGTAGCCGGGGATCTCGACACGCAGGTCGCGCGGGATCGAGAGGTAGTAGAGGCGATGGTGCGCCGGGTCGGTGCGCAGGAGCGTGATCGAGTCGGAATGCCGGTCGCCCGAGCGCGAGACGGCCGCCGAATGGTCGGTGCCGAGCAGCAGGATGGCGCTTGGGTCCGACAGCAGCGAGCCCTTGTCCGGCGTGAGCGCGGTGCTCGCGGTCTGCGGGAGTCGCTTGTTCGCCTCCGAGACGCCGCCGCGAAAGACGAGGTAGCCGAGCACGCCCCAGACGAGGAAGAAGATGACGACGAGCACGACCGCGATCCCGATCTCCCGGCCCCAGCGGACCTTTCGAGGGGCGCGCGCGGTCGGCTTCGGGCCGGGCCCGCGGTACCTTCCTTTCCCGTCGCGCTCGGGCCGCGGCGTGCGAGGCGGCCTGCCGGGAGGCGAGGCCGTCGGCACCCGGCCTTTGACCCGGCCACCGCGGTAGAGGCGATACGGCTTCTCTCCGCCGGGCGACGCCATCCGGCGGCGTATGGTACCCAGCGCTTTGGAGCCGCGGGTCATCGGCGTCGACGTGGGCGGGACGAAGACGCTCGCCGCCGTGGTCGCGTCGGACGGATCCATCGAACGACGCCTGCTGTCGGAGACCGACACCTCTTCGTCGGAGGCCCAGCTCGACCAGCTCGACCGGGTGGTGGAGCAGGTGCGGGACGGCGCGGAGGTCACTGCGCTCGGTTTCGGGCTGCCGTCGCGGATCGACCAGCGCTCGGGCCGCGCAGTCGCGTCGGTGAACATCCCGCTCGAGGGGGTCGACTTCCGCGACCGGATGCACGCGCGGCACGGGTTGCCGGTCGGGATCGACAACGATGCGAACGCGGCAGCGATTGGCGAATGGAAGGCCGGCGCCGCGCGGGGCGCGCGGTACGTGGTCATGCTGACCCTGGGAACCGGCGTCGGCGGCGGCCTGATCCTCGACGACCGGCCGTACCGCGGCGCAACCGGCACCGGAGCCGAGCTCGGCCACATCGTGATCGAACGTGACGGCCTCCCCTGCGGCTGCGGCGGGCACGGGCATCTCGAGTCGTACGCGGCCGGGCCGGCCTCAGACGCGCGAGCGGTCGAGCTCTTCGGCGCGGGCTCGCACGGCGCCGAGCTGGTTGCTCGCGCGAAGGAGGGGCACGCCGGCGCGATCGCGGCGCTGGCCGAGATCGGACGAGCGCTGGGCGCCGGAATCGCCAGCTTCGTCAACGTCTTCGAGCCCGAGCTGGTCGTCGTCGGAGGCGGGTTTGGCACCGCTGCAGGTGAGTTGCTGCTAGCGCCGGCCCGCGAAGTGCTCGCGGTTGAGGGCCTCGTCCCTTCGCGAGACAGAGTCCGTGTCGTTCCGGCCGAGCTCGGGGTGGAGGCAGGCGTGATCGGCGCGGGGATGATCGCATTCGAGGCGCTGCGCGAGAGCTGACATGCCGCTCGCCGTCTGCGCGACCCCGATCGGGAACCTGGAGGACGTGACGTTGCGTGTGCTGCGCGAGCTCGCCGAGGCGGACGTCGTGCTCTGCGAGGACACGCGGCACACGCGCAAGCTGCTCGAACGACACGGCGTGCGCGTGCGGCTGCTGTCGTACCACGAGCACAACGAGGCGGCGCGGACGGCCGCGCTCATGCCGCGGCTCCAGGCGGGCGAGCGCGTCGCGTTGGTCAGCGACGCCGGCTTGCCGGGGATCTCCGATCCTGGAGCGCGCTTGATTCGGGCGGCGCGCGACGCCGGAGTGGAGGTGACCGTGCTGCCGGGGCCGTCGGCGGTCGAGACCGCGCTGGTCGCCGCCGGCTTCGAGCCGGAGCGCTACCAGTTCGTCGGCTACCTCCCGCGGGGGGAGACGGCGTTGGCCGCGCTGGGGAACGAGCTGCAGGCGTGGCAGTGGCCGGTAGTCGCGTTCGAGTCGCCGCAGCGACTGGCGGCCTCGCTTCGGGCGCTCGCGCGCGTGAGCCCCGATCGCCAGGCGGCGGTCTGTCGCGAGCTGACGAAGCGGTTCGAGGAGGTGGCGGTGGGAACGCTCGCGGAGCTGGCAGAGCGCTTCCGGGACGGGGTGAAGGGTGAGGTCACGCTCGTACTCGGCCCTACGGAGGCGCGGACTGCCGACGAGAGTGCCGCGGTAGCTGCGATGGCCAAGCTCTTGGAGTTGGGAGTGCCTCGGCGGCGGGCGGCGGAGGTCGTCTCCCAGCTGACGGGAGCGCCGAGAAACCGGCTCTACCGCGGCTCTCTGTAGCCCGATTTGACAACGTCCGCGGGCCTTGCTACGGTGGCCGGCGTTGCCATGTCCGACAACGGAGGTTCGACCAAATGCGCCTGCTGATCCTCACAGTCCTCGCCGCCGCGCTCGTCGCGCCTGCGTCGGCCTTCGGCTGGAGCTGGCCCGTGGGTGGGCCGGTGCTGACGTTCTTTTCGTTCGATCGCGCGCACCCGTATGCCGCCGGCCAGCACCGCGGGATCGACATCGGCGCGGCGGTCGGCACGTCCGTGGAGGCGCCCGTCTCCGGCTCGGTCTCGTTCGCGGGCTCGGTGCCCGGGAGCGGGAAGACCGTCTCGATCCTGAGCGCCGGCGGCTACTCGGTGACGCTCGTGCACCTCGGCGCCTACTCGGTGCAGCGCGGAGAGGCGGTTTCGGAGGGCGAGGTCGTGGGGGCCGTGGGCCCGAGCGGCAACGCAGAGGTCCCGCAGCCGTACGTCCATCTCGGCGTGCGGCTCGCTTCGGACCCCCAGGGCTACGTCGATCCGCTCGCCTACCTACCCGGCCAGCAGCCCGGGCCGCCTGTACCGCCGCCCGACCCCGGCGGCGTCCCCGCGCCGCCTCCGGAGCCCGCTCCCGGCGGCGACCCGAGCCCGCCCGCCGCCGTTCCACCGCCCGCGCCCGCCGGCGATCCGGCCGATCCTCCGTCACCGCCGGTGACGGTCCATCGCCCTATCTCGCGGAATCGGCGTACCCGGCCGACGGCTCTGGCGCACGTCACGGCGCCTGTCCGCTCGCGGGTGAGCCGTCGCGATCGCCCGCGGGTGCACGGCGTCGACTCGCCCACGATGTTGCACCCGATGCGCTCAACTCACGCGACACACGTCGGTAGCGGCTCGGCCTCGCATCGCCAGGGCTCGGTCCGCGGGCGTCCGACTGCGACCCCGTTTCCTCACATGCCCGACGCAGTCGTCTCGGCTGCTCCGGCCGGGCGTCGGGCGGGCCGGTCGGCTACCCGACAACTGCTCGCAGCAGCTCTGCTCTGCGTCTTGCTGCTCGCGCTTCGCGAGCTCAGCCGTGCCCGGCGCCGCAAGACGGCCGCCCGCAAGGCGGCTCGTATCATTGAGAGCGATGCGCTTCTACCTCACGACACCCATCTACTACGTGAACGCGACGCCGAGCATCGGCAACGCGTACACGACCATTGCCGCGGACGTCGCCGTCCGGCATCATCGCCAGCGCGGCGACGACACCTTCCTCCTGACCGGCACCGACGAGCACGCGTCGAGGGTCTACCGCGTGGCGGAGGAGGAGGGCATCGACCCCAAGACGTACGTCGACGACATCGTCGAGAGGTACTGGCGTGAGCTGCCGAAGCGGGTCAACGCTGAGCACGACTTCTTCATCCGGACGACGGACGAGGGCCACAAGCGATTTGTCCAGGAGTTCCTCCAGCGAATCTACGACAACGGCGACATCTACCAGGACGTCTACGCCGGCCTGTACTGCGTGGGCTGCGAGGAGTTCAAGAACGAGGCCGACCTGGTCGACGGCCTCTGCCCCGATCACGGCACTCGGCCCGAGTACATCGAGGAGAAGAACTACTTCTTCCGTCTGTCGGCCTATCAGGACCGGCTCCTCGCCCTCTACGACGAGCGGCCGGACTTCGTTCTACCGAAGTTCCGCTACAACGAGGCGCGCAGCTTCATCGAGGGCGGCCTTCAGGACTTCAGCGTCAGCCGCGCCGGCCAGCCGTGGGGCGTGCCGATCCCCTGGGACGAGGAGCAGGTCACCTATGTCTGGGTAGACGCCCTCATCAACTACCTCAGCGCGCTCACCTACGCGCGAGACGGGGAGGACCTGCGCGACGCGTTCTGGCCGCACGCGCACCACGTGCTCGGGAAGGACATCCTCCGCTTCCATTGCGTCTTCTGGCCGGCGCTGCTTCTGTCCGCCGGCTACGAGGTGCCGCAACAACTCTTCGTCCACGGCTGGCTCTTGGGGCTGGACAAGCGGAAGCTCTCCAAGTCGGCCGGCAACACCGTCGACCCGTTTGAGCTCGTCGACGTCTACGGCGCGGACCCGGTGCGTTTCTGGGTGCTGCGCTCCGTCTCGTTCGGCCAGGATGGGAACGCGTCGCTGGACGGGCTGCGCGAACGCTACGAACGGGAGCTCGCGAACGACCTCGGGAACCTCGTCTCGCGGACGACCGCGATGATCGCTCGCTACCGCGAGGGGCGAATCGCCCCGGCCCAACCGAACGAGGAGCTCCGAGGCCTGCTCGACGCCCTGCGCGAGAAGCTCGTCGAGCGGTTCGACGCGTGGGAGCTGACCGCCGCGATCGAGGACGTCTGGGAGCTCGTGCGCTGGCTCAACCGGCACGTCGAGGAGACGGCTCCGTGGGGGCTCGCGAAGGACGAGGCGAACGCCGAGCAGCTCGATGCGGTCCTGTACGACCTGGCCGACGGGTTGCGGGCGGTCGCGGTCGCCCTCTCGCCGTACCTTCCGGAGACGGCGCCGCGCATCCTCGGTGCGCTCCGCCAACCTGTCGACCTAGCGCTCGACGGTGTCGCGTACGGCAAGACGGCCGCAACCGACGGCATCGAGCCGGCCGCTCCGCTCTTCCCGCGCATCGAACTGCCGACTGCCGCCATTTAGTGCCCCGTCCAGCAATACGCGCCGGCCGGACGGGGCACGCGTGACCGACACGCACGCGCACCTCGACGCGTGCGCGGATCCGCCTGAAGCCGTTCTCGCACGCGCGCGTGAGGCGGGCGTTCACCAGGTGATCGCGGTCGGGTCAGGGCTCGACTCCTGCCGGGCGACGCTCGAGATCGCCCGGCGGAGCGAGGGCGTCTGGGCGGCCCTCGGCATCCACCCGCACCAGGCGGCCGACGACGACGCCGAGCGGCTCGACGAACTGCGCGCTTTGCTCGCCGACGAGCGCGCGGTCGCGGTCGGCGAGACCGGCCTCGACTTCTTCCGCGACTACGCTCCGCGCGAGCGCCAGCGCGATCTCTTCCCGCGCGAGCTCGAGCTCGCGGCCGAGCTCGGGAAGACAGTCGTGATCCACACCCGAGACTCCGAGGAGGAGACGGCGGGAGCGCTCGCCGACTTCCCGGGCACCGTCGTCCTTCACTGCTTCTCGAGCCCGAAGCTCCTGCCGGTCGCGATCGCGCGCGACTACTACGTCTCGTTCGCAGGCAACGTCACGTTCCCGAGGGCCGAGGAGCTGCGCGAGGCCGCTCGCCACGTCCCGCCGGACCGCCTCCTCGCGGAGACGGACAGCCCCTACCTCAGCCCCCAGCCGCGACGCGGCCGTCCGAACGAGCCGGCCAATGTGGTCCACACGGTCGCTGCACTCGCCGAGGCGCGCGGCGAAGAACCGGAAGCACTCGCCCAGCGGCTCGACGCGAACGCGGCCGCGGCGTTCGGCCTCACGTGATCCCGAGAGCGAAGAGGCGGCTCGGCCAGCACTTCCTGGCCGACGAGAACATCCTCGCCGTGATCGGCCGCCTCGCCGAGCTCGACGCCGAAGACGTCGTGCTCGAGATCGGGCCGGGCCTCGGCGTCCTCACGACTTACCTCGCCGACCGCGTCGCCCACGTTCACGCGGTCGAGCTCGACCGTTCGCTCGAGCCTGCCGTCACCGAGCGGCTGGCCGGCCGCACGAACGTCGGCCTTCACTTCGGCGACGCGCTGCAGCTCGACCTGGCCAGGATCGTCCCGGCTCCCGGAAAGCTCGTCTCGAACCTGCCGTACAACATCGCGACGCCGCTCGTGGTCGAAAGCCTCGACGGCCTCCCGAGCGTCGAGCTCTGGTGCGTGATGGTCCAGCGCGAGGTCGCCGACCGTTTCTTTGCCGGGCCCTCGACGAAGGCCTATGGCGCGGTCTCCGTGCTCGTGCAGCTCGCGGCCGAGCGCACCGGCTTTCACCCGGTCTCGCGGACGGTCTTCCGACCGCAGCCGAACGTCGACTCGGCGCTCGTCGCGTTTCGCCGCCGCCCTCTGCCGCCGTCGTTCGCACAAGTCAGGCGAACCGTCACCGCGGCCTTCGCGCACCGCCGCAAGCGCCTGGCGAACTCGCTCGAGCTCGCCGGCCTCACCTCGCGCGACCGGGCAGCCGCGGCGCTCGAGGCGATCGGCCGCGAACCGGGGGCACGAGCCGAGGAGCTGAGCCCGCCCGAGTTCGTCGCCCTTACCGATGAGCTCGCGCGAGAATGACCGCGTGCTCGAGCTGACCTTCGCGACCCAGCGCAAGACGCAACTGCTCGATGTGACCGAGCGCGTCGGCGCCGCGATCGAAGGCGCCGAAGGCTCGTTGGTGACGCTGTTCGTCCCCCACACGACGGCCGGAGTCGTCGTTCAGGCGGCCGGCGAAGGCGCGAGCGCGGTAGCGGCCGACATCGAGTCAGCGTTCGACTCGTTGGTCGACGAGTCGTGGTCCTGGGAGCACGTGCACGAGGGCGACGCGAACCCCTGGTCACACGTGCGCGCCGCACTGACCGCCTCCTCCGTGTCGATCCCGCTCGTCGACGGACGCCTCGCTCTGGGCGCCCACCAGGCAGTTTTCCTGGCCGAGTTCGACGGGCCCCGCGAGCGAACGCTCCACGTAACTGTCACACCGTGAGGCGGGCTCCGGCGAGCGCCAAGCTGAACCTCGCGCTCGTCGTCGGCTCGCGCTGCGACGACGGCCGCCACGAGGTCGCGACTGTCCTGCAGCGGATCGATCTTGCCGACCGGATCGCGATCGAGGCCTCGTCGGAGCTCAGCGTCGAAGGCTTCCCCGAGGACACGCTCGTCCGAAACGCGCTCGAAAGCCTTGCCGCCGAGGCGGGAGTCGAGCCGCGCTGGCGGGCGAGGATCTGGAAACGGATCCCCGTGGCCGGCGGCCTCGGGGGCGGCAGCTCGGACGCCGCAACCGCGCTCCGCCTAGCGAACGAGACGCTGACCGAGCCGCTTCCGCCCGAGAAGCTGCACCGGCTCGCCGCCGGGCTCGGCGCCGACGTCCCCTTCTTCCTCACTTCGGGCCCGCAGCTGGCCGAGGGCACCGGCACCGAGCTCACGCAGCTCGACCTCCCGCAGGACTACTGGGTCGTCCTGCTCTCGCCGAACGGAGCGCAGAAGGAATCGACCGCCTCTGTCTACGCCGCGTTCGACGAGCGCCGTGGCGCAGACGGCTACGGGGAGCGGCGCGCGGCCCTCGCCGAGGCACTCGCGGCGGTCCGGCGGCCCCGCGACTTGGCGGCGTTGCCCCCGAACGACCTCGCGTCGTCCCCGCTGACTGAGGAGCTGCTCGGCAACGGCGCGTTTCGTGCCGACGTCAGCGGCGCCGGCCCGATTGTCTACGGCCTTTTCCACCACCGCGAGCAGGCCCGCACCGCGGGGCGCGAGCTCCGCCGCCACGGCCGCACATGGTTGACCGTTCCCGCTTGGTACGGTTGATGCATGGCGACCGACAGGCCGCTCGAGGCGGGCCCAATCGAGCACGGAACCACGCGCGCGGGCCGCTGGCTCCGGACGCGCCGCATCCGCTTCGCGCTCTGGATCGCGGTGATCGAGGGGATCATCGTCGCCTTCCTCCCCGACGTCTCCCGCTGGACGGTGGTCGCGGTCGCGATCCCGCTGCTCGCCCTCTACGTCTTCTGGGGCCGGAGCGCCCGCTCGGACACGGCCCGGCAGCTCACGTGGATCGCCGGCGCCTCGCAGGCCCTCGCGGTCCTGGTCGTCATCTTCGCTTTCATCCTCAGCTGGCTGGCCCTGGTCCTCGCCGGAATCTTCGCCGTCATCGCGGTCCTGTACCTGCTCTCAGACCGAGGTTAACCTGCCTCCATTGGGGCGTAGCCAAGTGGTAAGGCAGCGGGTTTTGGTCCCGCGATCCCAGGTTCGAATCCTGGCGCCCCAGTCGTCTTCAGTGAGATCCACGCCTTGAACGAGACGCCTCTCGCAGCTGTGGTCATCGCCGCCGGTCTCGGCACTCGCATGCGCTCGGCGACGCCGAAGCACTTGCACCCACTGCTCGGTCGTCGGCTTGTGGATTGGGTGATCGAGGCCACGCGACGCCTCGGACCCGATCCTCTGGTCGTCGTGACGTCACCGGGCACGGAGGGGGACTTCGAGGGCGTGACGGTGGCGGTGCAGCGGGAGCCGCGCGGAACCGGCGACGCGGCAGCAGCAGCGCAAGAAGCGCTCAGCGGTTTCGACGGAGACGTCCTCGTCGTCAGCGGGGACGCGGCGGCGATCCGGTCCGAGAGCCTCGAGCGCCTGCTCGAGACCCACCGCACCGAGCAGGCGGCCGCGACCGTGCTCTCCTTCGACCGCGAGCGCCCCGGCGACTACGGCCGCATCGTCCGCGGCCCCGGCGGCCAGCTCGAGGCGATCGTGGAGGCGAAGGACGCGAGCGACGCCGAGCTGGGCCTGACGGAGATCAACTCCTCGATCTACGTCTTCGAGGCGCCCAAGCTCTGGCCGGCGCTCGAGCGACTCCGGCCGGAGAACGAGCAGGGCGAGCTCTACCTGACCGACACGATCCGGGATCTCGTCGCCGCGGGCGAGCGCGTCGCCGTGTACCTAGACGACGACGACGCGGAAGTGGGCGTGAACACTCGCGCCGAGCTCGCCGCGACCGCGGCGGTCCTGCGCGACCGGATCAACGAGGCGCACATGCTCGCGGGCGCCACGATCGTCGACCCGAAGACGACGTGGATCGACCCGTCCGTCGAGCTCGAAGCGGACACGACGATCCATCCGTTCACGGTCCTGCGCGGCTCCACGAAGATCGCGACGAACGCCGAGATCGGCCCGCATGCGGTGGTCGTCGACTCGCAGGTCGGCCCCGGCGCGGCGGTCGGCCCGTTCTGTTACCTTCGCCCTGGAACGGTGCTGGAGGCCGGCGCCAAAGCGGGCGCGTTCGTGGAGATCAAGAACTCCCTCATCGGCGAGCGCACGAAGGTGCCCCACCAGTCGTACATCGGAGACGCGGAGGTCGGCGCGGACACGAACATCGCGGCCGGCAACGTCACGGTCAACTACCCGCACCAGGAGGGCCGCGAGAAGGGCCGGACGAAGATCGGGCGCAACGTCAGGACCGGCGTCCACAATGCGTTTGTTGCGCCGGTCGAGATTGGCGATGATGCTTGGATCGGGGCGGGTTCGGTCATCACCGAGGACGTCCCTGCCGAGGCGCTTGCGATCGCGCGCACGCGGCAGGAGAACAAGGAAGGCTACGTCCGTAGAAAGCGAGGGCAGGATGGCTGAGGCGACTCTTCCAGGGCTCGAGACGGTTGACGTGCCAGTCGTGCCCGAGACGGAGCGGACGCCGTGGATCGAGCGCGGGCCACAAAAACGGCTGATGCTCGTCGCCGGCCGCTCGAACCCCGCGCTCGCAGAGGCGATCGCGGGGAAGCTCGGCGTTGTCCTCGGGGAGGTCGAGCTGAAGACTTTCGCCAACGGCGAGACCTACGTCCGCTACTGCGAGTCGATCCGCGGCTGCGACGTCTTCATCGTCCAGTCGGGGAACGTGCCGGTGAATGACCACCTCCTCGAATTGCTGATCATGATCCAAGCCGCCAAGCTCGCCTCGGCCAAGCGGATCACGGCCGTGATCCCCTGGTACCCATACTCGCGGCAGGACAAGAAGTCGGCGCCGCGGGAACCGATCACGGCGAAGCTCGTTGCCGACGCGCTCGAGAGCGCAGGCGTCGACCGAGTCGTGACGATGGACCTGCACGCCGGCCAGATCCAGGGTTTCTTCAACGTACCCGTCGACCACATGACGGCGCTCCAGCTCTTCGCGCAGCACTACCGCGACAAGGGCTTGAGCGGCGAGGGCGTCGTGGCCGTCTCGCCGGACGTCGGGCGGGCGAAGTTCGCGCGGCGCTTCAGCAAGATGCTCGAGGCCGACCTCGCGATCCTGAACAAGACCCGACCCGAGCACGACACGGCCGAGGTGACGGAGGTGATCGGCCACGTCGACGGCAAGATCGCGGTGATGATCGACGACATGATCCTGACCGGCGGCACGCTGATCGCCGGCGCGAGTGCACTGCGCGAAGCCGGGGCGACTGAGGTGTACGCCTGCGCGACGCACGGCCTCTTTCCGGGCAACGCGTTCGAGAAGATCGGCGCCAGCGAGCTCACGCAGGTGACCGTCACCGACACCGTCCCGATCGACCCGATCAAGCGGCCGGAAAACATCGACGTCCTGCCGGTCTCGGGCCTGCTCGCCGAGACGATCATGAACATTTTCGCCGACGACTCGGTCTCGGCGATCTTCGCCGGCGAGAACCAGCTGTTCTAGGAAGAAGAGCGGCCCGCCCTACCTGCACATTTCCTCTAAGGGGAGGGGACTTGCGCAAGGGGTAGGCCAGGCCGCTCGCTCTGTCATACGAAAGACGGCTCCACTTGGTTTGTGGTCGTTGTCGCAGGCTAGACTCGGCGGCGAGCATGCGTAGTGACCTGGATCCGGATCTTCTCCTCATCGAGAGCATGCTGGCGCCGCCGCCGCTCGACGATGCTCGCCGGTCGCTCGACTACTGGCGCGGTCGCGGGAAGACACTCCCGCTGTACCGGCGCGCCGCGCGCCGCGAGGCGAGCGAGATGGCAGCCCGCTGGGAGGAGCGGGTCCGGGCGGCCGAACTGGTGCGGTTCGAAACGAGCCCGGTCGGGAGGCTCATGACGGCTCTTGGGATCCCGACGGACTGGTTGCGCTGGGTGCGCGTCGGGAAGCGGGCGCTCCTTCTGCTCGCGTGGACGTTGGTGCCATGGAGGCTGAAGCTCTTCGCGGGAGGCCTCGCCGCTGCGGGCCTGCTGGTCGCCCTCGGCAGTGTCACAGCGCTCCTTCTCGTGATCGCCCAGCTCTCCTGAGCCATCAGGAGGGCTTGACGAAATAGCGGCTGTGCCGTCGGGCCGCGCTGTCCGCCCCGAGGCGGCGTCCTCAGTCGGCCCAATAGTCATCCACTATTGGGCCTCCCTGCGTCCTTGCCTCGGAACGGCCATCGCACCCCGACGACGAGCGCCATTCCGCCAAACCCTCCTAGAGCGCTCAGCTACAATCCGCCGCCGTGGCCGGCGAGCGCATCAAGCTGACCGTTCAGGACCGTGAGAGCCGTGGCTCTGCGGAATCGCGCCGCCTGCGCAAGGAGGGGCTGATCCCGGGCGTCCTCTACGGCCGCGGCCAGGAGCCGTTCACGTTCTGCGTCACGGAGCGAGAGTTGCGGCGCGTCCTCACCGGCGGGGCCGGCCTGCACGCGATCCTCGACGTTGCCGTCGACGGGGGCAGCGCGCGCCCGTCGATCCTCAAGTCGTACCAGCAGGATCCGGTGCGCGGCAACTTGACGCACATCGACCTGCAGGAGGTCCGCCTCGACCAGCCGATCCAGGCGCGCGTCGTCGTCGAGCTCGTCGGCGAGCCGGTCGGCGTGACCGAGGGCGGCGTGCTCTCACAGGTCAACCGCGAGATCACGGTCGAGGCGCTCCCGCTCGAGGTTCCGGAGCATCTGGAGCTCGACGTCAGAGGGATGGCGATCGGCGACACGATCCGGCTCGCCGAGCTGCCGGTCCAGAAGGGCGTCAAGTTCCTCGACGACCCGGACGAGACGGTGCTCGCGACCGTGACGATGCCGACGCGCTTCGTCGAGCCCGAGCCCG
>VAXD01000157.1:0-600 GCA_005884155.1 Actinomycetota bacterium
CGCGCGCGAGAACCGCGCGGTGGTGCCGCGCGCGCCGAACTTTTGCGCCTTCTCCCGCGTGTCCTCGAACTTCGAGCGCGAGTACGCGTCGACGAGCTGACGGGTCTCGATCCGCTCGAACCCGTGCCGCTCCAGCAACCTCGCATACGCTGCTTCCAGCAGCGCCCCTGCGATTCAGCCGGTCCAGAGGTCGATGTTGCGCCTCCCCTCTTCGCTCACCGGCTTCTGGATCGTCACGTCCGCGAGCTGGATCCTGCCGCCCGGCATGAGGACGCGGAAGAGCTCGGAGAAGACCGCCTCCTTGTCCGGGATGAGATCGATTACGCCGTTCGAGATCACCACGTCGAAGCTCTTGTCCCCGAATGGCAGGCGCTCGGCCTCGGACTCGATGAACTCGACATTCGCCGCGCCCATTTCGACGGCCGCGGCGCGCGCCTTCGCGAGCATCTCGGACGTCATGTCGACGCCCGTCACGCGTCCCCCCGGGCCGACCATCTGGGCGGCGACGAGCGAGTCAGTGCCGGCACCGGAGCCGAGATCGAGGACGCGCTCGCCCAAGGTGAGCCGACCGAGCTGCCAGGGATTGGCAACACCGGCGAA
>VAXD01000157.1:630-4852 GCA_005884155.1 Actinomycetota bacterium
AGCTCTGCCGGATAGCCCAGATCCTCGGCCCACGGGCGCCCAGTCGGGAAGATGAAGTCCTTCTCGGGTTCGGTCGAGACGGATGCGTAGGTCTTCTTGATCTCGCTCTTGAGGAGAACTACGTCTAGGTCCGCGTCAACGGCCATCCGCTCCTCCTTAGTAGCTGAATACGGTCGCATCGCCTCCCGCCCACTCCCACATCGGGGTGGCGCCGGCGACTTTCGTGTTCGCCACCGTCTCGGCTTCTCCCAGATCGCGCGACGCGAGGCAGATCGGGCACAGCCAGAGCTCTCCACCGGCCTCGGTGAACTGCTCCCAGAGCCCTTCGAGCGGCGGGCAGTCCTTGCAGACCACGCCCTGCAACCCGCCGGGAATCCCGAGCCGCACCGCCTCCTTCGTCGCCCAGACGACAACCTCCTTACCCTGCTGCTGAGCTGCCGTCGCAACGAGGAAGGCAACGAGGACTCGCTCGCCTTCCTCCATCCCTGTCGCAAGTTTGATCACCACCTTGTCGCTCCCTGCCATCGTGTCCTCCTTGCTTTCGTCCCCTAGCGAACCGGGGCCGGTGTCAGCGCCGGTCGTGATTGCCATCTGGTCGCGGCGACCACAAGGCCGCTGGCTGCCGTGAGCGCCGCTACGGTCGCGATCGCCGTTTTCGGCGAGGCGGCGTCGGTGGCGAACCCGGCGATCAGCGCGCCGGCCACGAAGCCGAAGTCGCGCCAGAAGCGGTAGACACCGACGGTGCGGGCACGCTCGCGCGGCTGGGTGGCGTCGGAAACGGCCGCGATCAAGGTCGGGTAGACGAGCGCGGTCCCGAGGCCGAGCAGCAGCGCGGCGACGAGCGAGGCGGCGAACGCCCCGCCGCCTGCGACTAGGAGTCCGAGCGCGCCGGCCTGGACGAGCATCCCCACAGTGATCAGCGGTTTCCGGCCTGTGTGGTCGGAGAGCCAGCCGGTGGCGAGCTGGCCGGCGCCCCAAACGAGTGGGTAGGCAGCGGCGACGATCGAGATTTGCCGCACGCTCGCGCCGTGGGCCGCGAGGTAGAGCGGCGCAAGGCCCCAGGCGAGCGCCTCGTTCAAGTTGTTGACGAGTCCGGCCTGGCTGCACGCCCGGAGGACAGGGTCGCGCCAACTCGCCTGGGCGAAGGTCTCGCGGAGCCCACGGCGCCTCGCAGGTGCATCTCCGTGTTCGAACTGCTCGTGCGCGACATGCGCTCCGGTGTCGCGGACAGCGAAGAAGCTGAGGAGCAGCCCGACAGTTATGAGCACTGCGCCGCCGACCCACACGACCGTGCGCGGAGCGTAGGTTCCGGCGAGGGCGCCGGTCGCGAAGGCAGTGGCGGCGACCCCGAGGTACCCCGCCGCTTCGTTCAGTCCGAGGGCGAGGCCGCGGCGGAGCGGCCCGGCGAGGTCGATCTTCATCACGACCGTCATCGACCAGGCGAAGCCCTGATTGACCCCAAGCAGCAGATTGGCAGCGACGATGAACCACCAGGACGGTGCAAGCGCGATCAGCAGCGGCACCGGCAGCGCGACCAGCCAGCCGATCACGAGTAGCCGTTTCCGACCGATCCGCTCGGCGAGATCGCCGGCAGCGAGGTTCGTGAGCGCCTTGGCCGCCCCGAACGCGACGACGAAGGCGAGGATCACCGAGCTCGAGCGCAGCCCGAAGTCCTGTTTGCCGACCAACGGCAGCACGCTCCGCTCGAGGCCAACCATGCCACCGACGAGCGCGTTCAGGCCAACCAGGACCGCGAACTGGCGCGCGTTGGCCCGCAGCCCCAGCCTGACAGGGTCGCTCACGCGGGCGCCGTGACTCCGCCGGCCCGGTTGGCGTCGACGATCGCCGACTGGTCTGCCGGGCGTGGCGGCAGGTCGGCGAGCAGCTCGGCGGCGAACGCCTCAGGATTATCGAGCGCGAGCAGCCGGTTGTGGGTTCGCTCGAAGCCGATCGAGGAAATGGGATTGCCGGAGAGGGCGCGCCCGCAGACCGAGCCGCCGAAGTGGCTCGGGTAGAGGACGACATGGTCAGGCAGCTCGAGCAGGCGGCGCAGGCTCGCATGGAGGACGCGCGCCTGGCCATGCGCGTCGCCGGCGACGTGCAGGTCGGGCCGGCCGACGTCGCCGATCAACAGCGAGTCGCCGCTGAAGACCAACCACGGCTCCTCGTCCCCGCGCCTGAGGTCGGTGACAACGTAGGCGTGGTGCGCGGGCGCATGTCCAGGCGTCGCGAGCCCAGTCACGACCGTGTTGCCGAGCTCGACCCGGTCGCCGTCCCCGAGCGCCTCGTGCTCAAACGCGACTCCGGCCTCCACCGGGAGGTAGGCTGCCGCGCCCGTCCGAGCGACGAGCTCGGGAAGGCCGGAGACGTGATCGGCCTGAACGTGGGTCTCGAAGACAGCGACGATCGGCGACCCGGTCTGCTCGGCAGCGACGAGGTACTCCGCCACGAGACTCTCGTGCGGATCGACCACCGCGAGCTTCCCCTGACTCGTGCAGCCGAACAGGTAGCTCGCGCAGGCGGTCTCAGGCACGAGGAACTGTCGGAGGATCATGCGGCCGTGATCTCCAGCTCGACGGGCACGGCTCGCCGAACGCAATCGCCCACCGGCGAATGACTGTCGGCCCACTCGACGAGCTCTTCGAGCCGCTGCTCGTCCCCTCCCTCGGCCGCGAGCCGGACCCGCAGCCGAGCGCTGACCGGTCCCGGTTCGACACCCTCGCCGACTCCGAGGATGCCGCGCATGTCGGTCTCGCTCTCGGCCGTGACCTCGAGCCGAGTCAACGGGAGACCGAGCTCAGCCGCACGCATCGCGATCGTCGTCGCGGCACAGGACGCCAGGGCAGCCCGGATCAGCCAGCCCGGCGTGGGAGCCGCTCCTTCGCCGCCAACCGCCGCGGGCATGTCGGTTACGACGGCCCAGCCGTCCGCCCCTTCCGTTCGACAGCGAAGTCCCTCCTCGATCATCGCCACGGCGGGACGGTCAGGCGCCGGGCCAGCGTCGCTCTTCGACGCGAGGGCGCTCTTGACACTGATGATGGATTCGCGGATGTCGCTCATGCCGAGAACGTACGGCTCAACTCGCCATCGCGCTAGACGAGATTCGCAATAGCACGTATCGTCTGAGCCGATAGCTGTGACGCTGCTCTCGGAGCTCTGGGACACGACGCGGATGCGCCTGCTGGTCGAGATCGACAGGCACGGAAGCCTTTCCGCGGCAGCCCAGGCGGTCGGCATCGGGCAACCCTCGGCCAGCCAGCACGTGCGCACACTCGAGACTGCGGCCGGACAACGACTCGTCGAGCGGAACGGCCGCGGCAGCAGGCTGACCGAGGGAGGTCGCGTGCTCGCCACGCATGCGGCGCAGGCCCTTGCCACGCTCGCGGCAGGCGAACAGGAGCTCAGCGCCCTCGCCGGCCTCCAGACAGGCACGATCCATCTCGGCGCCTCCACCGCCCCCGGCTCCTACCTGCTCCCCGACACGCTCGGCTGCTTCCGCCGCGACTACCCCGACGTCGACGTCGAAATCGAGATCGCCGCAAGCGGCGAGATCCTCCGCCGCCTGCTCGCCGGCCGCATCGAACTCGCAATCGTCGGCATCGACAAAGCCGACGAACGGATCGCGCTCGAACCGTTCCTCGCCGACGAGATCGTCGGCGTCGCAAAACCGGGGCTCCTCGAGACGAAGAAGGGGACGCTCGCCCCGGAAGCGCTCACCGAGCTGACGCTCCTCTGCCGCGAGCCCGACTCCAGCTCGCGCGGCTACGTCGAACGCGAGATGCGCGAGATCGGCGTCCAACCCGCACGCGTCTGGGAGCTCGGCTCAACGGAAGCCGTGAAGAGGGCCGCCCGAGAGGGACTCGGCGTCGCCTTCCTGTCCTCCTACGCAGTCGCCGAAGAGATCGAACGCGCCGAACTCGACGCCTTCCGCCTCCAAGGCCGCCCAAGGCTGACACGCGACTTCCAAATCGCCCGACTCGCCAGCCGCCCGCTCTCACCGGCCGAGAGCGCCTTCATCGCCACACTCACCCGCTGCTGCGCCAAGCAAGCGACCTACGCGCAGGCATGCATCGCTCACGACCCGCGACCCAGTCGGTCCGCAGCGGCCTGATTCATTCCTGTTGAGCACCCTGGCTCTAGTGAAGGGGGTCGCGACCGTGGGATTCTGCGTGGGTCCGACTTCGAGCGAGTCTTCTCGCGCTGGTTCGGGACGATTCGGGTC
>VAXD01000158.1 GCA_005884155.1 Actinomycetota bacterium
ACCGCGGCGTGCGGGTCGACCGCACCTACCAGCTCAACTTCGGCGGCAACGCCGACTTCATGAACATGCTGGAGCGCGAGCGGCTCGAGTCGAAGAAGATCTCGAAGACGTACTCGATCAAGTCGACGCTCCCGTACGAGCTCGAGGACAAGAACATCCACGTCGGCCCCTCGGATTACGTGCCGTGGCTCGAGGACCGCAAGTGGGCGTACATCCGCGTCGAGGGCACGGCCTTCGGCGACGTGCCGCTGAACGCGGAGTTGAAGATCGAGGTCTGGGACTCGCCCAACTCGGCCGGCGTCGTGATCGACGCGGTGCGGCTGGCGAAGCTCGCGCTCGACAATGGCATCTCCGGCACGCTCGGCGCGCCGAGCGCGTACCTGATGAAGTCGCCGCCGAAGCAGATGAAGGACGAGGAGGCTCGCGACGCCACCGAGGACTTCATCCGCAAGAACACGCCGAAGCGCGTCAAGGAGACGGCCAAGACCGCCTGATTCTCGTGGGGCCGCGACCGGCCCGAGGCTAGACTCGTGGCCTGATGGGCCTGCGCGTCTGCCTGGTCACGCCGTTTGCCTGGTCGCGGCCCCACGATGTCAACGAGCACGTGGCGGGTCTCGCCGCGGAGCTGCGGGCGCTCGGGCACGAGGTCACCGTGCTCGCGCCGTCGACCCGCGCGGCCGATCTGATCGCGGGACGGCGCGCGCTGCTCGACGGAGGCGGCGCGGAGGTGATCGCGCTCGGTCCTGCCGTGCCGGTCTCGCGGCGCAGCCGGATCGGCGTACCGGTGGGCGTGCGCGCGAACCTGTCGCTTGCGCTCGTGCGCGGCGCCTACGACGTGGTCCACGGCTTCGAGCCGGGACTGCCGAGCCTCTCGTACCTCGCGCTGCGCGACGCGCAGGCGCTCGCCGTCGCGACGTTCCTCTCTCGGGAGCGGCTCGGCTATCCGCCCGGCCGCGCCCAGCGCGAGCGGCTCTTGGGCCGGATCGACGCGCTGCTCGCGACCTCCGAGGAGGTCGCGGAGGCCGCGGCCGAACGGCTCCCCGGCGACTACCGAGTCGTGAGCGCGGGGGTCGACACCGAGCTCTTCCAGCCGGGGCGGAAGCGAACGCTCGTCGTCTACGAGTGGCGCCCGACGGAGCGGCTACTCGCGCGTGCCGTTGCTCGTGCGCTGCGCGGCCTCCCCGAGTGGGAGCTCGTGCTGCTGCGGACGAAGCCGCTCACCGGCCGACCGACGGTCTCGCGAGCGCTCCGCGGCCGCGCGTACGTGCGCACGCTGCGCGCAGGTGAGGCGCGCGCGTCGCTGCTGAACGAGGCAGCGGTGTTCGTGCCGGCGTTCGACGGGCTCGACCGCGTCTCGCTCGAGGCGGCCGCCGCCGGCGCTGCGATCGTCTCGCCTCCTGGAGTGCGGGAGCAGCCGGAACTCGCAGCCGCCGCGATCGCCCGCCTCGCCGAGGACGCCGTCTTCCGGGAGCGCTCCGGAACCCGCGCCCGCGCCGAGGCGGAACAGCACAGCTTCCAGGCGCTCGCGCACGAGGTAGACGCCGTCTACCAGGAACTCGCCGCGAAACGCAAGCCGCGAGTGAGCGTCCCCTCGATCCCGGCCGAGCACGACTGGATCACCGCCGACCTGCACCTGCACACGTCCTGGTCGCACGACTGCCAGATCTCGGTCGAAGAGCTGCTCGACCGCGCCGAGGAGCAGGGTCTCGGAGCGATCGCCGTCACCGACCACAACGTCTTCGGCGGCGCGCTCGAGGCGGTCGAGACCGCCAGGGGCCGCGACCTCGTCGTAATCCCCGGCGAGGAGATCAAGACCGACGGCCAGGGCGAGGTGATCGGCCTCTTCCTGCGTGAGGAGATCCCCCGCGGGATGTCGTTCGACGAGACGGTCGCGGCGATCAAGGCCCAGGGCGCGATCGTCTACCTTCCCCACCCCTTCGACCGCCTGCACGCGATCCCCGACCCAGCGACGCTGCACCGGAACCTCGCCCAGCTCGACGTGCTCGAGGTCTACAACGCGCGGCTGCTCTTCGAGGCCTACAACGACGAGGCACTCCGGTTCGCGCGAAAGTACGGCCTGGCGATGGGCGCGGGCTCGGACGCCCACGTCCTCCAGGGGGTCGGCACGGGCGGCGTGCGGCTGCCCGCGTTCGACGGGCCAGAGGAATTCCTCGCGGCGCTCCGGCTGGCTCAGATTCAGCGCCGCCCGCGCTCGCTGTTGTACCTGCAATCGCTCAAGTGGGCGGCGCAGGCCAAGGAAAGAGTTCGGTAGCCGAGAAAGGTCCCGTTGCCGGAATGCCCGCCGTGAGCGACGAGATCTTCGAGAAGTACCTGCAGAAGGCGATCGCCGAGAGCAACGAGCTCGGTGACGAGGTCGCCCGCGCTGCAGGTGAAGGCCGCGTGCCGGTGGTCGGCTCCGGCCACCCGCTCGCGGACGTGATGCTGCTCAAGTACGCGCCGCAGCCCTCCGAGGTGCAGGAAGGCGTCGCGTTCTACGGGCGCGCCGGCCAGGCGATCCTCAAGTCGCTGCAGCGCCTGCGCGTCGACCCGATGGCCGTCTACGGGACGAACTGCCTCAAATTCGTCGACGGCGACCCGGACGAGGCGCGACCCTGGCTCGTGCGCGAGCTGCACATCGTCCAGCCGAAGATCGTCGTCGTGATGGGCGAGGAGGCGCTGGCGTTCCTGAACGCGCTCGAGTTCCCGCTCTCTTCGACCGTCGAGCCGACGCTCGGCGAGCGGCAGCCGTTCACGCCCACGATCGAGGCGCTGTACGTGCCGGACATCGACGCCTCGCTCGACGAGCAGCCCGCCAAGACGCGCTTCTGGAACGCGTTCAAAACCCTGGGTCCGTGGTGGGCCGAGCAGCCGCCGTACTGACGAAGCCTCGCGTAGTCGGGTTCATCGCTCTCGCCGCGGCGCTCGGCGTCTACTACGGCGTCCACGAGCACCTCTGGAACGCGTCCCTCTGGTGGGACATTGCGTTCCTGGGGTTCGTGCTGATCCCGGCCGTGTTCGGGCTCGTCTGGCTCGCGTTGCCGTTCTGGTCCTCGCCGGTGATGCGGCTCTTCCTCGCGGCGCTCGTGTTCGCCGCAATCGCGGTGGTGCTGCAGGCGGCGGGAGCGAGCGTGCCGGCGAACTTCGCCAAGCTCGGCGCGATGACCGCGTTCGCGTGGATCTTCCTGCACTACTTCGAGGACGCGAGCTGGGTGGTGCTCGTCGCGGTAATCATCCCGTGGGTCGACGCCTACTCGGTGTGGCGCGGGCCAACGAACAAGATCGTCACGCACCATGAGCACGTCTTCACGCTGCTCTCGTTCTCGTTCCCGGTTCCCGGCGAGAACGGCGCAGCGAAGCTCGGCCTGCCCGACCTGATGTTCTTCGCGCTCTTCCTCGCCGCGGCCGTGCGATTCAACCTGCGCGTGGGCTGGACCTGGATCGGCCTGACGGCGTCCGTCGGCGCGACGATGGCGCTCGCGACGTGGTGGGACGTGGGCGGCCTGCCGGCCCTGCCGCTCCTCTCGGCGGGCTTCCTCGTGCCGAACGCCGACCTGCTCTGGCGCGCGGTGCGCAGTCCGGCGCCCGCCGCCTAGGGCGCCGTGTCGAGCCGCCAGAGGTCGCCGTCGTCCTCCGAGGTCACCCAGGCGGAACCGGCCGCATAGGCCAGCGCGATCGGGCTCGGACCGACCGTGATCGTGCGCGCCACCGCGTTCGTGGACGAGCTGACGACCGAGACGGTTCCCGAGCCGATGTTCGGCACCCAGAGCTCGTCCCCGATCCATGCGCCGGCGAGCGGGTTGTCGCCGACGGTCACGGTCGCCTGCACCGCCATCGTCACCGGATCGATCCGGTAGACGGTGCCGGTCTCGCTCGAGACCCAGAGCGAGCCCGCGTGGGCCGTGATCCAGTCCGCGCTCGGAATGTCCACCGCCTGCTGGACGCGGTTATGGGCCGGATCGACGCGGATCAGCCGACCGCGCCCATAGTCCGCGACCCAGACCTTCCCGAAGGCGAGCGCGATCCCGTTCGGCTGCCCGCCGACGCGAATCGTCTTGACGACCTTGTTCTTGCGCGCGCTGATCCGGCTGACGGTCCCGGAGACCTCGTTCGTGACCCAAAGAGTGCCGGCGCCGTACGCGAGCGCGTACGGGTTGATCCCGACCCGGATCCTGGCCTGCCGCCGGTTGGTGCGCGCGTTCAGACGCGTCACCTTCGAGCCGTAGNNAGACGCTGCCGGCGCCCAGCGCGACGCCGAACGGCTCGTCGGGGATTCCGATCTTCGCCTTGATCCGGCCTGTTGCGGGATCGACCCGGACAAGGCGGCCGCCCGAACGGTCCGTCACCCAGACCGAGCCGGCGCCGGCCCGGACGAACGAGGCGGAGAGGCCGACGTGCACCTTCGCCGGAGGCGCGGCAGCCGGAGCCGACCCGCAGGCCGTCAGCACCACCGCCAGACCCAACAACCCCTTGCATAGACTTACCACAATGTTGAACTACTTTACCACAAGGTTGCGGTAAATGGCCGACACGGGCCCCGACACGATCCTGCTCGATCTGTTCCGGACGAACCAGGTCCGGGAGCGTTTGATCGCGGCCGCGCTGGAGGGCCTTCCCCTCCCGCCCGACGACTATCCGTTCTACGTCCTGATCGGCGCCGAGGGCCCGCTGACGCCGACCGCACTCGCGGACCGAACGCAGATGCCGCTCTCGACGGTCCTCTACCGGACCGCCCGC
>VAXD01000159.1:0-346 GCA_005884155.1 Actinomycetota bacterium
GGATGATCGGCAGCATGAACGCGATGTAGAGGCCGATCACCGCCACCGCCGTCGACGCCGCGTACCCGACGTAGCCGTACCACCAGGCCGGCAGCGGCGTGACGAACGCGAGCACCACGATCGCCCAGACGGTGTAGATCGGGATGCGGTCGGTCTTGGAGACGCGCTTCCACAGGTTATGCCCGGGTACCGCTCCGTCACGCGAGAAGGCAAACATCATCCGCGAGGCAGAGGTCGTCGACGCGATCGTGCAGAAGACCTGCGCGACGACGGCGACGAAGAGCAGGATCTCGGCCCAGTGGGTACTCATGGACGTTTGCCAGATGTAGGTGACGATGTACGTGCC
>VAXD01000159.1:461-6984 GCA_005884155.1 Actinomycetota bacterium
CCTCGTCTCCTCGCTCATGTGCGCGGAGGCGTCGTAGCCGGTGATCGTGTACTGCGCCATCAGCAGGCCGGTGAGGAAGACGTAGAAGAAGACAATCCCGTGGGTCGTTCCTCCGCTGAAGCCGGTGTTGTTGATCGTCTTCCCGAACACGTAGCCCACCGACCGGTGATGGTCCGGAACGATCGCCATCACGAAGACGATGAACAGCACACCGATCATGTGCCACCACGCGGAGAAGGCGTTCAGCGCGGCCGTGAGCGACACCTTGAACATGTTGATCAGGCCCGCCGCGAGCATGATCCCCGCGTAGGTGAGGTAGATCCAGTGGTACGTGTTGCCGTAGCTCCCGTTCGTGATCAGGTTCAGCCACGACGTCATGAAGATCGCGCAGCCGAAGCCGATCGCGGCCGTGACGGCGATCTGACCGACCAGGTTGAACCAGCCGGTGAACCATCCCCAGGCTGGACTCCCGAGCTTCGACGACCAGAAATACAGCCCGCCGGCCGTCGGATAGGTCGACGCGATCTCGCCCATCGCCAGTGACACCAGGATGCAGAAGAAGCCGACGATCAGCCAGCCCCACGTGATCGCCACCGGGCCGCCCTGGCCGAACGCGATGATGTACGACGTCAGGCAGCCGGCAAGAATCGAGATGATCGTGAACGAGATGGCGAAGTTCTGGAATCCGCCCATCGAGCGGAACAGCTCCTGCGCATAGCCGAGCCTATGGAGTTGTTCCCGGTCCTCGAGTCGGCGACTTTGGTCTGTCGCCACAGGTCCGCTACTCATCCTGCCTCCCAGGTTGAATGGGCTATTAACACGCGTCGCCCAAGCCGGTGTCAAGTCCGACGGATTTCGTAGAGGATTCCGAACGTGCTTTCCGAGCAGGAACTTCGCGAGGACGTCGAGGCCGGCGCGATCGACACCGTCGTGGTCGCCTTCACCGACATGCAGGGCCGCCTGATGGGAAAGCGGGTCGATGCCGAGTTCTTCTTGGAGGAACTCGAGGCCGGGCACCCCGTGGAGGGCTGCAACTACCTGCTGGCGCTGGAGATGGAGATGGATCCCGTCCCCGGATACGAGATCGCCGGCTGGGAGCGCGGCTACGGCGACTTCGCGCTCAGTCCCGACCTCGCCTCGCTGCGCAGGATCCCGTGGCTCGAGGGGACGGCGCTCGTCCTCTGCGACGTGCTCTGGCACGACGGCTCGCCCGTGGAGCCGTCACCTCGCCAGGTGCTGCGCTCCCAGGTCGCGAGAGCCGAGGAGCTCGGCTTCTCGCCCATGCTCGGCTCAGAGCTCGGCACGAGCTACACTACCGCGACCTCACCCCCTCGGTTCCGTACATCCTCGACTACCACGTGCTCGCGACTTCGTACGACGAGCCGCTCATCCGCGAGATCAGGAACGGGATGAAGGGCGCGGGGCTCGTGGTCGAGAACTCGAAGGGAGAGGCGGGGCCGGGCCAACACGAGATCAACTTCCGCTTCGCGGACGCCTTGCGGACCGCCGACGATCACGTCGTCTACAAGAACGGGGCCAAGGAGATCGCGCACCTGCGCGGCTGCTCGATCACCTTCATGGCCAAGCCGTACCACACCGAGGTGGGCTCGTCGTGTCACATCCACTCCAGCCTCTGGCGCGGTGAGGAGAGCGCCTTCGCCGGCGAGTCGGACGTCTTCCGCCACTACCTCGCGGGGCAGGTCGCCTGCGCCCGCGAGCTGGCCATCTTCTTCGCCCCGACGATCAACTCGTACAAGCGCTTCGTGGCCTCGAGCTGGGCTCCGACAACGCTCGCCTGGGGGCGCGACAACCGCACCTGCGGGTTCCGGGTGGTGGGGCATGACTCCGCCCTGCGCGTCGAGACGCGCATCCCGGGCGCCGACGTGAACCCGTATCTCGCCTTCGCGGCCCTGATCGCAGCCGGGCTGCACGGGATCGAGCAGGAGCTCGAGCCGCCGCCCGAGGTCGAAGGCAACGCGTACGAATCCGACGTCGAGCGCTTCCCCTCCACGATGTCCGACGCGGTTGCCGCGCTCGAGTCGGGGAGGATGGCGCGTTCCGCACTCGGCGACCAGGTTGTCGACCACTACCTGAACTACGCGCGGACGGAGCAGCGGCTCTTCGACCAAGTCGTCACGTGCTACGAGCGCGAGCGCCTCTTCGAGCGGGGATGACGCTCACGGTCGTCAACCCCGCCACGGAAGAGCCGATCGTGGCGCTCGCTCAAGCGGGCGAGGCGGAGACCGACGAAGCCGTGGCCCGGGCGAAGGCGGCGTTCCCCGCCTGGAGGGACCTCGCACCGCAGGATCGCGCGGGCCGGCTCCGGGCTCTCGCCGAGCTGGTCGAGGAACACCTCGAGGAGCTTGCCCGGATCGAGTCGGAGAACGTCGGCAAGCCGATCGCCGGCGCCCGCGGCGAGGTCGGGATGGTCGCGCAGGTCTTCCACTACTACGCCGGCGCGGTGGACAAGCACCTTGGCGAAACGATCCCCGCCGCAGGCGGCGTCGCCGCTACTTTTCGAGAGGCGCTCGGCGTCGTCGGGCTGATCGTGCCCTGGAACTTCCCGCTCAACATCGCGAGCTGGAAGCTCGGCCCCGCGCTCGCCTGCGGGAACACCGTCGTGCTCAAACCGGCCGAGCTGACACCGCTCTCGGCCTTGCGGCTTGCCGAGCTCGCGCTCGAGGCCGGGATCCCGGAGGGCGTCCTGAACGTCGTCGTGGGGCCGGGCTCCGTGGTCGGACAGCGCCTGGTCGAGCACCCCGACGTGGCCAAGATCGCCTTCACCGGCTCGACCGAAGTCGGCCGCCAGGTCATGCGTGGCGCGGCTGCCCAGATCAAGCGCGTCACGCTCGAGCTTGGCGGCAAGTCGGCGAACGTCATCTTCGAGGACGCAGATCTCGAGCGAGCGGCCGGCGCGGCTCCATACGCCGTCTTCGACAACGCCGGCCAGGACTGCTGCGCCCGCTCCCGGATCCTCGTGCAAAGCTCGGTCTACGACCGATTCGTGGAGCTCCTGGTCGAGGCGACCCGCAGGGTCAAGGTGGGAGACCCGGCCGAGGAGATCACCGAGATGGGGCCGCTGATCTCGTCGGCGCACCGGGAGACCGTCTCGTCCTTCATCGAGGGCGAGCCACTCTTCCGCGGCGAGGCGCCCGGCGGCCCGGGGTACTGGTTCCCGTGCACCCTCGTGGAGGCGACAAACGACGACCGCGTCGCGCGCGAGGAGGTCTTCGGTCCCGTGGCGGCGGTCATTCCGTTTTCCGACGAGGCCGAGGCGATCGGGATCGCGAACGACACGCCCTATGGGCTCTCGGGCTCGATCTGGACGCGAGACGGCGCGCGGGCGCTGCGTGTGTCGCGTGCGCTCGAGACGGGAGTGATCTCCGTCAACTCGAACAGCTCAGTGCGCGTGCAGACGCCCTTCGGCGGGTTCAAGCAGTCGGGCCTCGGCCGCGAGCTCGGGATGCAGGCGCTGGACGGCTACTCGGAGGTCAAGACCGTCTTCTTTTCCACGGAGAGCTGATGGGACGGCTCGACGACAAGGTGGCGGTCATCACGGGTGCGGGCGGCGGCATGGGCCGCGAGGCGGCGATTCTCTTCACCGGCGAGGGGGCTCGCGTCTGTGTCGCGGACGTAAACGCCCAGGCGGCGCAAGAGACGGTCTCGCTCTGTCCGGGCGAGGCCTTCTCGGTGGAGGTCGACGTCGCCGACGAAGAGGGAGTTGTCGCCGTATACGCCGAGGCGTCCCAGCGCTTTGGCGGCGTCGACGTGCTCTACAACAATGCCGGCATCTCGCCCGCCGACGACGCGTCCGTGCTCGAGACGAGCGTCGAGGCATGGCAACGGGTGCAGGACATCAACGCGAAGGGTGTCTTCCTCTGCTGCAAGCACGGCATCCCGCACCTGCTGAAGCGCGGAGGCGGCTCGGTGATCAATGTCGCCTCTTTCGTCGCGATCGTGGGGGCCGCCACCTCGCAGATTTCCTACACCGCTTCGAAGGGTGCGGTGCTCGCGATGAGCCGCGAGCTCGCCGTCCAGTTCGCCCGCGAGGGAGTGCGGGTGAACGCGCTCTGCCCGGGCCCGGTGGAGACGCCGCTCCTGCTCTCGATCTACGGAGACGATCCGGCGGCGCTCGAGCGCCGGCGCAGGCATTGGCCGACGGGGAGGCTGGCAAAACCGCGCGAGATCGTGAATGCGGCGCTGTTCCTGGCGAGCGACGAGTCCTCGTACGTCACCGGGACAACGTTCCTGGTCGACGGCGGCCTCACCGCCGCCTACGTGACGCCGGAGTGATCCATTACCACGGACCTTTGCAGGTCAGCGGCGGCGTAGCTTTCGCCGGCCCAGGATCTCGCGTGCGGCGTTGAGGCCGGGGGTTCCCATGACGCCCCCGCCGGGATGGGCGGCCGAGCCGCACAGGTAGAGGCCGCGGATCGGCGTCCGGTAGCGCGCATAGCCGGGTACCGGACGGAACGCGAAGAGCTGGCCGGGGGTCATCGCGCCCTGGAAGATGTTTCCGCTGGTGAGGTTGAAGATGCGCTCGAGGTCGGGCGGCGCCAGCACCTGCCGGTCGATCACCGAGCTCTTGAAGTTCGGCGCGTACTCGTTCACCACGTCGAAGCAGCGATCGGCGAATGCGTCGCGCTGGTCATCCCAGGAGCCGTCGCGAAGCTCGTACGGCGCGTACTGGATGAACATCGACATCAGGTGCTTCCCGGCCGGCGCCACGGTCGGATCCACCACCGAAGGAAGCTGGAACTCGATCACCGGGTCCGCCGAGACCAGCCCGTACTTGGCATCGTCGAACGCGCGCTCGATGTAGTCCTGGTCGGGACAGATGTGGATGGTGCCCCGATGCTGAGGCCCGGGCTCCGTCCCGGGCAGCGCGCTGAAGTTCGGCAGCTCCTCCAGGGCCACGTTGATCTTCAACGAGGCGCTCGCGTAGCTGATCCGCTCGACGTCGGCCACGAACGCGTCCGGCAGCACGCTCCGGTCGAGCAGCCGCAGAAACGTCACGTTCGCGTCGGCGTTGCTGGCCACGATCGGTGCGTGGAACTCGTCGCCCGAGACGAGAGCGACGCCGGCAACCCGGCCGTCGCGCACGAGAATTCGGTCCACCTCGGCCTCGCAGCGGATGTCGGCCCCGAGGTCGCGCGCGGCAGCCGCGAGCGCCTGCGTGATCCCCCCCATCCCTCCGCGCATATATGCCCATACGCCTCGTGTCCCGCCCGCTTCGCCCATGACGTGGTGGAAGAGCACGTAGGCGGTCCCCGGCATCGACGGGCTCGCCATCGCGCCGATGATCGCGTCGGTCGCCAGCGTTCCCTTCAGCTCCTCGGACTCGAACCAGCGATCAAGGATCGGGCGCGCCGCTCCGGTGAGGATCTCCACCGCCTCGCCGGTTGCGTCACCGAGCTGCCGGAAGGATCGGCCCAGCGTCAGCAGCGTCCGGAGATCGCTGAGCCGGGGCTTCCGCAGATCGGGCGGCGCCATGGTGAGCGTGGCGGGGCTTCCGCAGATCGGGCGGCGCCATGGTGAGCGTGGGCTCGACGAGGGCCGCCACCCGCTCGAGCATCGCCTCGTAATCCGAGTACCGCTCTGCGTCGCGCTTGCTGAACTTCGCGATCTCCTTGCGCGTCAACTCGGCGTCCGGGCCCATCATCAAGGAGCGCCCGTCCGGGAACGGCGTGAACGACGACGGGTTGCGCGGGAGCACCTCGTAGCCGTATGACGTGAGGTTCAGGTCGCGGACAATCGGCGTGTGAAAGAGGCTGTTGACGTAAGAGGCGGTCGAGACCTTGAAGCCGGGGAAGGTCTCCTCGGTGACGCAGGCGCCGCCGACGATGTGGCGGCGCTCAAGCACCAAGACGCGCAAGCCGGCGCGGGCGAGGTAGCAGGCAGTCACGAGCCCGTTGTGCCCGGCACCGACCAAGATGGCGTCGTAATGCGTTGGGGTCTGCGCCATTGGACGCAGATCCTGCCACGCGCTCGCTTAGCCCAGGGCGACGAGGCCTTTGGCAAGGAGCATCGCGCTTACGACCAGGAGGAGGACAGCCGCGACGGCCTTCCAATGGCGCTCGAGCCAGTCGCGCAGGCGCCGGCCAGACAGGCCCGGCGTTTCACGAGGAGCGAGGCACCCCGCACGAGGCTCACATCGAGCTGCATTGGGAGGTTCCCACCGAGGTTCGATTCATGAACCGGCTCGCGTCCAGCTGTCGCCTGTTGAGGATCAACCAACGTGGGACCGGCATGTCAGACCGGGACGTGGGCGTGCCCACGCTGGAGACGCGCATGGACGACATCCGCGCCGTCCTCGACGCGGTCGGGTCGGAGCGCGCCGTGCTCTTCGGCCTCGGCGACGCCTCCCCGCTCTCCGTCTTGTTCGCGGCCACGTATCCCGAGCGGACCGCCGGACTGATCCTGATGAATGCGTCACCGCGTTTCGTGAAGAGCCCTAGCCTGCCCTGGCTTCCGACCCGAGAGGAGACACAACGACAGGCCGACGACTGGGAGCGTCGTTGGG
>VAXD01000144.1 GCA_005884155.1 Actinomycetota bacterium
CTAACGGAGGAAGTTAAGGCCAGATGCCACCGCTGCCGATTTTCATAGAGGGCCGGAGCAGCTCACCGGAATTCTCCCGTGTGAGAACGGAGCGGCTGGGTTGCCGCAGCCTGCCGTTCCGGCTCCGGCCCTCTCGTTTGACCTAGACCTTCGCGCCTTCGAGCTCGACGACGGGCGCCTCATAGAGGTCGACCGACTCGAGCGTGAGGCCGACCTGGGCGACCATGCCCTTGCGGCGCTCGGCGAGCGTCTCCTCGGCGGACTCCGCCGCGTCCTTGCTCTCCCAGAGGATGAGCGCTTTCGCCCGGCTCTGGTCTTCGTCGTAGAGGGAGATGTAGCCCTCGTATCCGTCGTAGCTCCGCAGCATCGGGATGACGGTGCCGCGGATCATCTCGAGAGCGGCGTCGCGTTTGCCGGCGTCGGCTCCCGAGAACGTGATGACGCGTGCGTACATGGTCTCCTTTCGTAGGGTCGTTCGATCCTACGCCTCTCGTTCGGAGCCGGTACGAGCGGGCAGCGCAAACCGCGCCCGACGATCGGCGGGCTCGAGAAGGCGACGGGAGCGGCGCTTAGCTAGCCGCGCTGCCGCTGCCGCGCTTGCGCCAGAAGGTCAGCGCACCGGCGGCGCCGGCGATTGCGACGGCGACCAGTGACTTCGTCGGCGGCCCGTCGCTCTTCGCCTTGCGGCGGACGACGCGCTTGCCGAGCTTCCAGACGCCCCAGCCGACGACAGCGTTTCGGCGATTGACAATGCTCACGCCGGTGTTCTAGCAGGTCAGGGCTTGCCGTTGCCGCCGCCCTTGGCGGGCGGTGTCTTCTTCGGCGGCTTCGGCGGTGGCTTCTTGGCCTGGCTGCCGTGTTGGCCGTTCGAGCCTGGGTTCACTGGGCGATGCGGGTTGAAAGGCCTGAGGTCGTGGGCGCGCACGCGCGAGGGCGGCAGCGGGCTGAACTCCTTGACGTGGGGGCGTGACGGGCTTTGATCGAAGCCTGTTTGTAGGGCTTTTCGTCGGTCCCCTTCGCCACGGCACGGAACGTGACCGGCGCTGCCCTCACGGGAGCGGCAGCGGCCTTTGCGGCGGCTGCCTGTCTGGCCGGCGGTGCGTGGTGCTCGACCTGTTTGACGCCTTCGTAGCCGACGCCGCTCGCGACCAGGGCGCCGGCGCCGAGCGCGGCCGCCTTGACCGCGATCCCTCCGCCGAGCGCGGCCCCGCCTCCGGCCGTGGCGGCAGTCGCGCTGGAGCCGTGGTGGAAGAACGAGAGCGTCGACGGGAGCGGGATCAGCGCGAGCGACCTGATCGCGCCACGCTGCGCGCGCTGGCGGCGGGCAAAGCTGGCGCAGTCCTCACACTCGCGCAGGTGCGCGCGGAGGGCGCCCTTGTCCCTGCGGGAGAGCCGTCCGTCGAGCTGGCGCGAGATCGAGAGCTCGGCCTCGTGGCAGGTGATCGACTCCTAGAGCTGCTCGCGGAGCGCACGGCGGGCGCGGAAGATCAGCGTCTCGACGGCGCTCACGGAGAGGTCGAGGATCTCGGCGATTTCCTGGTAGGAGCGGCCCTCGAGCTCGCGCATGACGAGCGCGGCGCGCTGGTTGAAGGCCAGGTGACCGAGCGCGCGGCGGATGTCCTCGGCGCTGATCCGCTCCTCGTCCTCGGGCGCGGCCTCGGCGAGGCTCTCGTTGAGCTCGACCTCGTTCGGCCGGCGCTGCGTCTGGCGGAAGCGCTGGCGGCAGACGTTGTGCGCGATCGCGATCAGCCAGTTCTGAGGCGTTCGCGGACGCTCGCCGCGCTCGATCGCGCGGTAGGCGTTCATGAAGGTCGTCTGCGTGACGTCCTCGGCGTCGGCCGGGTTTCGCAGGACGACGAGCGCGTAGCGGTACACGTCACCGGCGTGCTTTTTGTACATGCGCTCGAAGGCGCGATCGGGGCGCTGGCGCGCCAGGATTGGCGTCATGTACTAAACGATGCCCTAAGCAGGCGTTTCTTGCACCCTGCTGAAGGGTTATTTCAGGCGCGGGCTGGCGTTTTTCGCTTGTTTGGGAGGTGAATTGCCCGGCCAAGGGCAACGAGACCGGCTTCCTTGATCGCCTCGGAGAGGGTCGGATGGGCCGCCATCCCGTCGGCGACGGTCTCGACGGTGGCCTCGGCGTCGAGCGCGACGGTGCCCGCTTCGATCAGGTCGGTCACGTGCGGGCCGACCATGATCAGGCCGAGCAGCTCGCCGTAGCGGGTCTCGTGGATCGATTTGACCCAGCCGACTGTCTCGTTCTGCATCACCGCACGGGCGTTCGCGATCCAGGGGAAGACGCCGACCGAGACGTCGTCGCCGTACTGCTCGCGGGCCTCTGCTTCGGTGAGGCCGACGCCGGCGATCTCCGGGTCGGTGTAGATCGGGCGCGGGACGCCGCGGTTGTCGACGGTCGCGTCGTGGCCCATCGCGTTCTCGGCCGCGACCTCGCCCTCGCGGAAGGCGGTGTGGGCGAGCTGCCAGTAGCCTGCGCAGTCGCCGACGGCATAGATGTGCGGTTGGGTCGTGCGGCGGTGCTCGTCGGCGGCGATGCCCTTGCGTTTGTCGAACTCGACTCCGATGTCCTCGAGGCCGAGGTTCTCGGTCGTGGGCCCGCGGCCGGTGGCGACGAGCATCAGGTCGGCCTCGGTTGTGTTGCCGCCGTGGTGGACGCGCAGGCCGCTGCCGGTGTCCTCGACCTTGTCAGCGGACGTCTCGAGGTGGAGCTCGATGCCGCGCTTCTGGAACTGCTTCGCGAGCTCCTTGGCTGCGTCGGCGTCCTCTTGCGGGATGAGGGTCGGGAGCATCTCGATGATCGTCACCTCGGAGCCGAAGCGGCGGAAGATCGACGCGAATTCGCAGCCGATGATGCCGCCGCCGAGGACAACCAGTCTGCGCGGGAGCTCGGTCTGGGCGAGGAGGCCGGGCCGAGTCGACGCAGCGCGGGGAGTCGAGGCCTTCGATCGGCGGGCGGAGCGGGTACGAGCCGGTGGCGATGACCGCCTGTTTGAAGTTGACGTCGTCGGCTTGCTCGACCGCGATCGTATTCGGGCCGGTGAAGCGGCCGGTGCCCTTGACCCACTCGACGCCGTTCGCCTTGAAGAGGGTCGCGACGCCCTGCGTCATCTGGTGGACGACGGCGTCTTTCCACTCGTTCGCCTTCGCGAAGTCGAGGGTCGGGGCGCTGGTGTTGACCCCGAGCTTGCCGAAGGTCTCCTCGGCTTCCTTTAGGGCAAAGGCGGTCTGCACCCAGGCCTTTGTCGGGATGCAGCCGATGCGCAGGCAAGTGCCGCCGAGCTCCGGCTCCTTGTCGATGCAGACGGCCTTGGCGCCGAGCTGCGCGGCGCGGATCGCCGCCGTGTAGCCGCCCGGCCCGCCGCCGAGGACGGCAACGTCACAATCCATCTTCGGGCTCCTCGCGCTTGGGGTTGGGGTCGGGGGCGATCCTAGCGGCGGTGGGTTGGGTTGCGCCGTGTGGGTCCGTTGTCACGCTTTCGGCGCTGTTCCGTGACAGACACGTGACACTTTTCTCGGTACGCTCGATAGCGGGTGGTGGTTCGGGGTGGCCCCGAGGCGCGACGAAGGTTTCCGGTCGGAGTAGCGTCTTGCTCGTGCGTCCGCTTGTGCCTCCCGACCCGCCGCTCCAAGACGGCGACTTGCTTCTCCGGCCCAGCCGGGAAGCCGACGCCCCGGCGATCCGCGCGCTCTATTCGGAGCCGGACATTCGCCGGTGGATGGGCTGGGACGATCAACCGCCCGACGACGCCGAGGCCCTGGCGAACATCGAGCGCGCAGCCGCTTCGTGGCAGGAAGGCTCGTGGGCCGTCTTCCGAATCGCGGATGCCGCCACCGACGAGGTGATCGGCGGCGTCAACCTGCGGTTCGCCGACCACGACATCGCCGAGGTCTCGTACTTCCTCAGCGCAGCCGCACGCGGGCGCGGGCGCGCGACGCGCGCGGTTCGTCTGGTCGCCCGCTGGACGTTCGACGAGCTCGGGATCGAACGGATCGAGTTGCGCGCGCATCCGGACAACGCACCGTCTCGCCGGGTCGCGGAACGCGCGGGGTTCAGGCGCGAGGGCGTCGAGCGGGCTTCACGTGCCTGGCCGGACGGCACGCGATTCGACTCGGTCGTCTACTCGCTCCTTCGCACCGACCCTATTCCGTGAGCTCGGCGCGCATCGTGTACGCGCCGTCGTCCTCGCTGAAACGTTCGAAGCCGTGGCGTTCGTACAGCGAGACGGCGGGGTTGTCCTTCTCGACGCTGAGGCTGATCGCCGCGTAGCCGTCCTCGCGCGCCCGCGCCATCAACGCGTCGAGCAGCTCCGAGCCGAGCCCGGAGCCGCGCTTGCTCGGGACGATCGCGATCGACAGCTCCGGCGTCGCCTCGTCGATGAAGCCGTAGCCGGGATTGTCTTCGCGGAAGAGCCGGTACCAGGCGGCGCCGACGGGCTGGAAGTCCTGGATCGCGATCAGTGCCGTGTCGCCCGGCCGGCCCCAGCGCTCGACGTAACGCCTGACAGGCGGCTCGCCGGATTCGGGGACGCTCGTCGCGCGCCAGTAGTACGCGTGCCGGAGCATGTCGCGGAGGAAGGGGACGTCCTGCGGCCCGGCGCGTCGGATCACTCGACCTCCTCGGCGAGCTGGAGCCGATTGCCGTCCGGGTCGAAGACGTCGAGCACGCGAATCGCGCCGTGGAGCTCGACCGCGGTGCCGACCTCGACGCCCGCCGCCGCCAGCCGTTCGCGCTCGGCCTTGACGTCGTCGACGTCGATCGTTGCCACACCGCCCTCCTCGGCCGGATCGCCGACGGTCAGCGCGATCTCGGTCGGGCCGCGGTCGAGCGCGGCCCAGGCGCCGGCGTCGTCGACGAACGATTCCGTAAAGCCGAGCACGTCGGTATAGAACGCCCGCGCGAGCCCGAGGTCGCGCACCTGGTACCAGATTCTCACAGCATCAAGCCGGGCTCCTCCAGCAGCTCCTTGAGCGTCTGGAGGAAGGCGGCGGCAGGCGCGCCGTCGACGGCGCGGTGGTCGAAGGTGCCGGTCAGGGTCAGCATCGGACGGACGGCGAGCTCGCCGTCCAGCGGGACGGCGCGGTCGACCGCGGCTCCGACGGCGACGATCGCGGCCTGCGGTGGATTCAGCACCGCGGTGAAGCTCTCGACGCCGAACATGCCGAGGTTCGAGATCGTGAACGTGCCCTCCTCGAGGTCGGCTCGCTGCAGGCGGCCTTCGCGGGAGCGCGTAACGAGATCGGCTCGCGCGGTCGCGATCTCGGCCAGCGTCAGCCGCTCGGCGCCGCGAATCACCGGGACGACGAGGCCCTGCGGCGCGGCCACGGCGAGCCCGACGTTGGCGGTGGGTGCGAGCACGATCGCCTCGTCCGTCCATTGAGCGTTCACCTCGCGGTGGCGCATCAGCGCGGTCGCGCAGACCTTCGTGAGGACGTCGGTGACGGTCGTCTTCGGTGCGTTCTCGTCCTCGCGCAGTCGTGCGAGCAGCGCGTTCACGCGCGTCATGTCCGCGGAGAGCTGGAGCTGGAAGACCGGGATCTGCCACGCCTCGGTCAAGCGGCGAGCGATCGTCTTGCGGATGCTCGTCAGCTCGCGCCGCTCGGCCTCGCCGACGGGAGCGGCGGCCGGCGCGGGCGCTGCGGCGGGAGCCGCCTCGGCGCGCTCGACGTCCTCGGCGACGATCCTTCCCTCCGGGCCGGTCCCGCGCAGCGAGCTCAGCTCGATGCCGCGCTCCCGCGCGATCCGGCGTGCGAGCGGCGACGCCTTCACGCGGCCTCCAGCCTGAGCGACTGGCTCCGGCCGGCCGTTCTCATCCTGCTGCTGCGGCGGCGGCGCGGCCTGCTTTGGCTCTTCCTTTGGAGCCGGCTCGGCCTCCTGATCGAGCGAGACCTCCTCCCCGGCCTCGCCGATCACCGCGATCGTGCGACCGACCGGCACCTCGCCTTCGCTGATCCCGATCTTGAGCAGCACCCCCGAAGCCTCCGCCTCGACCTCCTGCGTGACCTTGTCGGTGTCGAGCTCGTAGAGCGGCTCGCCTTTCTCGACCGGGTCGCCCTCGCCCTTGAGCCACTTGACGATGGTGCCGGACTCCATCCCCTGCCCGAGCCGTGGGAGCTTGACCTCGCTAGCCATGTCCCCTCCGGACAGGTCCGAGGGACTGTCCCTCCGTCACGGCGGAAGCGGACGCGCTCGTCCTACGAATTGGGCTCACCCAAGCGATTGAGCGCGGCAGCACGTGTCCGTTTCGGACACGGCCGAGGGACAGTCCCTGGGTCTTGGCCGTTTTAGCCACGTCCTACGGTCCTCCGGATCGCGGCGAGCACATCGTCGGCGTGCGGCACCACGTACTCCTCCATCACTGGAGCGAACGGCAGTGGCGCGAACCTCGCGCCGACGCGCTCGACCGGGGCGTCCAGCCAGTCGAAGGCCTGCTCGCCCACGACGGCCGCGATCTCCGCGCCGAACCCGCCACGCGTGACCGCCTCGTGCGCGACCACGACGCGGTTCGTCTTCTTGACCGACGCGACGAGCCCGTCGAGGTCGAGCGGCTGCAGCGTGCGCGGGTCCCAGACCTCGACAGAGACCCCCTCGGACTCCGCCTGCTCGGCCGCCTGCAGCGCCTCGTGTACCAGCCGCCCCGTCGCGACGACCGTTACGTCGGAGCCCTCGCGATGTGTGCGGCCCTGCCCGATCGGGATCGGCTCGAGCTCGTCCGGCACCTCCTCCTTCAGCCCGTAGAGCGTCCGGTGCTCGAAGAAGATGACCGGGTTGTCGTCGTAGATCGCCGACCAGAGCAGCCCGCGCACGTCGGCGGGCGTGGAGGCGAAAACGACCTTCAGCCCGGGCACGTGCACGAACCACGCCTCGACCTGCTGTGCGTGCTGCGCCCCCGGCGACCAGCCCGCGCCGCCCTGCGTCCGGATCGTCAGCGGCACCTTCAGCTGACCGCCCGACATGTAGCGGTGCTTCGCCGCCTGGTTGACGATCTGCTCCATCGAGACCGTCAGGAAGTCCTCATACATCACCTCGACGACCGGGCGCATGCCCTGCATGGCCGCGCCGATCCCCGCGCCGACGATCGCCATCTCGGAGATCGGCGTGTTGCGGATCCGCTCTGGCCCGAACTCGTCGAGCATCCCGGCCGTGACGCCCATCGAGCCCCCCATCTCGGCGATGTCCTCGCCCATCACGAACACGTCCTCGTCCTGGCGCATCGCCTGCGACAAGGCGTCGCGCACCGCCTCGCGGTAGGAGAGCTCAGGCATAGATGTTGTTGAGCGCGTCCTCTGGCTTGGGGTCGGTGCCCGCCTTCGCGAACTCGACCGACCCGTCCACGAGCTCCTGCACCTCGCGGTCCGCCTCCTCGAACTCCTCGTCCGAGACGCCGAGCTTCTCGCGCAGGAGCGTGATCGGGTCACGCGTCTCCTGCAGCTCCTGCAGCTGCTCCTTGTCGCGGTACACCTGCGGATCGCCGATGTAGTGGCCGACGAGCCGCTCGGTCTGGACGTGCAGGAAGACCGGCCCCTTGCCGTCACGCGCGTACTTGAGCGCCCGCTGCGTGACGCGGTGCACCTCCTCGACGTCCTGGCCGTCCGCCTTCATCACCTTCATCCCGAACGCCTCGGCGCGCTTGCTCAGGTCGCGGATCGGCGAATGCTGCGACTCGGGCGTCGACTCGGCCCAGTGGTTGTCCTCGAGCACGAAGACCGCGGGCACCTGCCAGAGTTGCGCCAGGTTGAGCGACTCGTGGAAGGTGCCGATGTTGGTCGCGCCGTCGCCGAAGAACGCGACCGCGACACGCGGCTCTCCGCGCAGCTTGAACGAAAGAGCGGCGCCGGTGATCGCCGGCAGCCCGCCCCCCACGACGGCGTTCGCGCCGAGGTTGCCGCGCTCGACGTCGTAGAGGTGCATCGAGCCGCCGTAGCCGTGCGAACAGCCTTCGAGCTTCCCGTAGAGCTCCGCCATGACCGCGTTGGGATGCGTCCCGCGCGCGAGCGTGTGCCCATGCGCCCGGTG
>VAXD01000145.1:0-1111 GCA_005884155.1 Actinomycetota bacterium
CGCCCGCGGTGTCGGCGGGGCCGCACGCCTTGCGCCCGTCCTCGACCGGGAAGTTGCCGTACGGCACCCGGCGGTGCGCGATCCGGTCGGCGCCGATCACACCGGAGTAGCCGACGTCGATCACGTTCGACGCGCTGACGTTGAGCCCGATTCGGAAGCCCGCCGCGAAGACGGCCGCAGCCGCGAGCAACCAAACCGGCCAGACGGGGACAGCGCCGGTGGCGAGGCGTCCACGCGCGCCGCTCCACAGCATCCGCACCAGCAGGTAGACGAGCGGCGGATAGGCGAGCGGAACGCTCGTGAAGATGTCCCCGCGGTTGAAGTACCAGAGGGACACCGAGAACGAGAGCAGCGCGATCAGGTCGAGGTTGCGCAGGCTGAACGGGCGGCGGAGATCGGCGAGGCCGATGAAGAAGAGCGCGCAGAAGCCGAGCCAGAGGGCCGTGTTGTTGATCTCCTTCCCGCCGAACGCGCCCGGGTTGCCGCGCGCCATCTTCCAGGCGACCTGCGGGCCGGTCCAGGCCTCCGTGACCGCGCCGCTCGTGTCGTCCACCTTGCCGGTGGCGATCTCGCCCGCGTCGCCCCACCAGATGCTGACCGTCCAGACGCTCTTCTTGAAGGTCGTGTCCACGACGCGCCGCGTGTGCGGGTAGCGGCTCAGCCAGGCGGCGACCTTGTGGTCGGCTAGAAAGATCCGGGTCGCCGCGGCCTTGGTCAGGCGCGGCGCCGGCGGCTGGTTCGGCGCGGGCAGCGGCTTGCCCTTGGCCATGGCGAGCGGCGGCGCCGTGAGCGCAAGCGCAGCGGCCGCCAGGGCAATGGCCCGAGCCATGGGATCAGCCTAGCGGCGGAAGCTCCAGAGCTTGTTGCCGATGAAATTGAGCGGCGTCACCAGGACGACTGCGATCGCCTGCGCGAGCACCTTGTCGGTCCCGGACTCCACGAACACCGCCAGGATCGCGAGGTTGGCCGCGTAGGCGACGAGGGCGACGATCAGGAAGCGCAGTCCTTGCCACCCGACGTGGCCGCGCTGGGCGTGGAAGGTCCAGAGCCGGTTCCAGATGTAGTCGTTCGTGACGGCGACGACAAACGAACAGGTCGCCGCCAGCGCGTA
>VAXD01000145.1:1144-5107 GCA_005884155.1 Actinomycetota bacterium
ACGTAGCCGCTCGCACCGACGGCCGAGAACTTCGCGAGCTGCACCCAGTTGTGCCGCCGGCGTAGCGCGCGGCCCGCGCGGCTGCGGTTACGGGCGGTGGCGGGCGAGGTCGGCATGGGCCGGCGAGCCTAACTAACGGCGAAGCCGCGCTCACCGGTCGGCTCCTCGGACGAGACCTCGACGCTCTCGACCTCGGCGCCGGCCGGGCCGCGCCTGCACCACTCGACCAGCGAGTCGACCAGCTCCGGCTCGCCCTCGAAGACCGCCTCGAAGCTCCCGTCGGGCAGGTTCCGCGCCGAGCCCGCAACGCCGAGCGACTCGGCCCGTGCCTGCGTCTCGGCCCGGAAGAAGACGCCCTGCACACGGCCGCGCACCAGCACGCGCACGCGCCTCACCGGCCGAAGCCCTCGACGCCGACGAGCGGCACGAATCGACAGGGCACCGAGTGGACGACGGCCGGGCCCTCTGGGCTGCGGACGATTACCTCGAGCCGCTGAGCCCGCTGTCCGCCGACCGGGACGACGAGCCGGCCGCCCGGCCGAAGCTGCTCGTAGAGCGTCTGCGGAAGCTCTGGCGCGGCAGCCGCGACGGCGATCCCGTCGAAAGGCGCACGCTCGGGCAGGCCGAGCGTCCCGTCGCCGACCACGACGTCGACGCGGTCGTAACCCGCGGCGGCGAGGTTCGCGCGGGCCTGCTCGGCCAGCTCGGCGATCCGCTCGATCGTGACGACCTCGGCGCCCAGCTCGGCCAGCACGGCGGCCTGGTACCCCGAGCCCGTGCCGACGTCGAGCACGCGCCAACCGGGGCGCACGGCCAGTGCCTCGCAGATACGCGCGACCATGTAGGGCTGCGAGATGGTCTGTCCCTGCCCGATCGGCAGCGCCGCGTCCTCGTACGCTCGCCGCCGCTCCCGCTCCGGGACGAACAGTTCGCGCGGGACCCGCTCGAGCGCCCGAAGCACGTCCTCGTCCACAATGTCGCGTCGGCGCAGCTGGTGCTCGACCATCTCGCGGCGGGCAACTTCAGGCGCTTCAGGCCGCATCGGCCAGGCGCCGTGCATAGGCCGGCGGCTCCACGCCGAAGTGCGTGAGCGCGAGCGGCGCGATGTCGGCGATGCGAGCCGGAAGCCTGCCGTCGAGCCCGATGGTCAGCATCGGCACCTCCGAGTCGGGCGCCTCGAGCGAGCCGTGGCTGCCGCCGCCGAGGTGGCCGCGTCCGGCGAGATCGAGGAACTCGACGCCCACCGGCGGCGAGACGATCACGTCGCCGGCGTTCGGATTCGCGAGCGCGCACCAGGCTCGCTCGAGCGCATCGGGCTGGTCGAGGATCGCGAGATCCCCGCTCGTCCGCCACGCGCCGTCGGCCGGCGCGAAGCGCAGCTCCTCGCCGGCGCGCCTTGCGACCGCCTCGCCGCCCTCGCGGTAGAGCACGACCTCGGCCGCGTCCGCTCCGTCGAGCCGCCGCGCCAGCGCGGACAGGTCCTCGGCGCAGCCGGGAAGCCGGTAGACCTGGCCGGCGCGGTTCGACGCCGTGACGACGACGTCGTCAACGCCGCCGAAGCTGGCCTCGAGCGAGACCTGTCGCTCGACCCTGGTCTGGCCGTGATCCGAGCAAACGATCACCGCATAGCGCTCGAGGAACTCGTCGGGGCCGCCGGCGGCCTCGATCAGCGCGGCGACCGCGGCGTCGCTCCGCGCGAGCGCCTCGTGGCTCGCGCCCGGCCCGAGCGCGTGCGAGGCGAAGTCGTAGTCAGGCAGGTAGTAGACAAGCAGGTCGAATCCGTCCCGGGTCACGAGCCAGCGCCCGACGAACCCGGCGTAGGCGTCGATCGAGCCGGTCGACCGTCCGAAGACCGCGACCGGCGCGCCGGTCGGCTGTGACTCGAACAGGCTGTAGAAGAAGAACTCCTTCGGCCCGTACGCCGGCCGGGTCAAACCGGGTAGCAGGGCCAGGTGCGGCGTGCGCCCGCGGTAGCAGGTGATGTTGACCGCGGCCGTCGTCAGGCGCGCGTCCTCGAGCGACTCGTAGACCGTGACCGCCTCGCGCGAGAGGTGCTGCTCGTTCATGTTGAAGATTGCGTCGACGAGCGACCTGCGCGCGCCGGCCGCCCGGACGGCGGCGAACGAGGAGCCGTACTCGACGAGCCGTCGCTCGCCGCGGTGGTACCAGACGAGGTGCGGGATCCTGTGCACGTCGGGCTGCGCCCCCGTCGCGATCGTCGTCAGGCAGACCGGCGTCAGCGACGGGAAGGCGGAGACGGCGCGACCATACGCGCCGTGTTCGGCGAGGAAGGCGAGCGCGGGCGCGGAGCCGCTCGAGACGGCGTCCTCGAAGACGTCCGGCGTGAGGCCGTCGATCACGACGAGGATCAGCTTCTTGCGCTCGGACACTCAGTCTCGGGCCAGCGTGCGCAGGCCGGCGTAGCGGTCCGGCCGGCGGCGCCGCGCGCGGGCGGCCAGGGCCGGCACGGCCGCCACTTCGAGGTAGCCGAGGAACGGGACGAACGCCACACCGGCGAAGACGAGGGCGGAGGCGAAGAAGAGGACGGCCGTCCCGCTCCGCGTCCCGCCGCCTTCGAGCGTGCGGGCAGTGACCGGGCCTGCGACGAGGGTCGCGAGGCCGCCGCCTGCGGCTCCGGCAATCGCCTCGTGCCAGCCGCCGATCGCCCAGCCGACTCCGAATCCGGCCGCTGCGGCGACTGCCGCGACCGCGAAGACGAGCGCCCGCCGGGGCGCCAGCAGCCCGCAGAGCAGCAGTCCGATCGCGATTCCGAGGCCGAGCGAGAGGCCGATTCGGTAGATCTCCCACATGCGAGAGGAGTGTAGACGCGCTACTCGCGGCGGCGTTTAACCGGTCCTTTTGCAGGGAAATGCACTTTTCGATGGACATCGATCCGCGGCCGCTCTTGGTGTTCTTTCACAACGCGCGCTCCGGTCCGGCGCGGCGGATGGAGAGCCTCGTCGCGCACCTCGCTCGCAAGGAGCGGTCGCGCCTGAAGGTGCACCAGATCGACGTCGACGAGCAGACCGAGCTGGCCGAGCGGTTCCGCGTCACGACTGTGCCGACGCTCGTCCTCGTCAAGGACAAGCGCGTCGTCGGCCGGCTCGAGGGTCGGGTCAGCGCGCCTCGGATCGAGCGGATGCTCGAGCCGCACCTTCCCGTCGCGGCCTAGGCGCCTTCGAGCCTGCGGATCACGGCGAGCCCGAACTCGGCGGCCCGGGCGCCGTCGGTCACGCGATGGTCGAACGTGACCGAGACGTAACCCGTGCGGCCGACGGTCACCTGGCCGTCACGCACGACGGGCCGTTCGGCGACGCGACCGATGCTCAGGATCGCGACCTCGGGATGGTTGACGATCGGCGTCGTCAGCAGGCCGCCGAGCTTGCCGGCGCTCGTGACCGTGAACGTCGAGCCGCGGAGCTCCTCCGGCGTGAGCTTGCCGGCGCGGGCGGCCTCGGCGAGCCGCTCGACCTCTTGCGCGAGCTCGTCGAGGCCGCGCTCGTCGCAGCTGCGGACGACGGGGACGACGAGACCCTGGTCGGTCTGCACGGCGACGCCGAGGTCGTAGCGGTCGAGGTAGACGATCTCGTCGCCCTCGAGACGCGCGTTCAGCTCGGGGAACTCCTTCAGGCTCTCCGCGACCGCCTTTAGCGTCAGAGGCACGAGCTGCTTCAGGTCGACGCTCGAGAAGTCGCACTCCTCGACCCACGTGACCGGCGGAACCTCCTGGTGCGCGCGCGACATGTGCTCGGCGACGAGGCGGCGAACGCCGCGCAAGGGCTCGCGCCGTCCCTCGGCGGACACGTCCGGGGTCTGACCCCGGCCAGTGGCCGCACCGCGCACGTCCGCTTCGGTCACGCGCCCCTGCGGCCCGGTCCCTTGCACGCCTTCGAGCTCGACCCCTAGCTCCTGTGCAAGCCGTCGGACGAGCGGCGTGGCCCGGACGCGTCCGCCATCACCCCT
>VAXD01000148.1 GCA_005884155.1 Actinomycetota bacterium
CGCCGCGGGCGGGCCGTGCGTACTCGAAGTCAAGACCGACCCGGAGGTGCCGCCGCTGCCGCCGCACATCACGAGGATGCAGGCCGAGAAGATGGCGAAGGCGATGGTCAAGGGGGATCCGGAGCGTGTCGGCGTGATGGAGAAGTCGCTGCGCGGCAAGCTCGCGGAGTTCAAGGAGTCGCTGCCGGGGCGGAAGTAGTGGCCGTCGCGTCGCGCACCGGCGTCTCGGTTGAGCGGCTCGACGTCTCCGCGTACGAGGTTCCCACCGACGAGCCCGAGTCGGACGGGACCTTCGAGTGGGACTCGACCACGATCGTCGTCGTCGAGGCGCATGCCGGCGCGAAAGCAGGTCTCGGCTACACGTACGCGCCCGCCGCGGCGGGGAAGCTCGTCGAGGAGAAGCTCGCCTCCGAGGTCGAAGGCGCCGATGCGCTCGCGCCGGCCGAGACGTGGGAGAAGCTCGGGCGCGCGCTGCGCAACGCGGGCCGCCCGGGGATCGGCGCGATGGCGCTCGCTGCGGTCGACTGCGCGCTCTGGGACCTGAAGGCGCGCCTGCTCGAGCTGCCGCTGGTCGACGTGCTGCCGAGGGCGCACGACGCCGTCCCGCTCTACGGGAGCGGCGGCTTCTGCTCGTACTCGCTCGGGCGTCTCCGCGAGCAGCTCGCCGGCTGGGCGGAGGAGGGCCTCCCGAGCGTGAAGATGAAGATCTCGCGCGAGCCCGAGCGCGACCCCGAGCGTCTCGACGCCGCCCGCGAGGCGATCGGTGACGACGTCGAGCTGTTCGTCGACTCGAACGGCGCACTCGAGCGGAAGCAGGCGCTCGACTGGGCGCACCGGCTGCGTCGCGAGTGGGGTGTCACCTGGTTCGAGGAGCCGGTCAGCTCGGCCGACTTCGAGGGCCTGCGGCTGGTGTGCGAGCAGGGCCCGGGCGGGCTCGACGTCGCGGCCGGCGAGTACGCCTACGTCCTCGCAGACTTTCGGAACCTGATCGGCTGCGTCGACTGCCTGCAGGCCGACGTCACGCGCTGCGGCGGGATCACCGGCCTGCTCCAAGCCGGGGGGCTCGCCGCCGGCCACGGGCTCGAGGTCTCCGGCCACTGCGCGCCGCAGCTATCGGCGCACGCGCTCTGTGCCGTGCCGAACCTGCGCCACCTCGAGTACTTCCACGACCACGTGCGGATCGAGTCGCTGCTCTTCGACGGCGTGCTCGAGCCCGAGGACGGCGAGCTCAGGCCCGACCGCTCGCGCCCGGGCCACGGCCTCGAGCTGCGCCGAGCCGACGCTGAGCGTTACGCGGTATGAGCGTAGGCTCGACGGAGCTCATAAGGGAGCGGAGGCGCTGGCTTTGCCAGCGCCGGGAGCGGGCATGAAAGTCCCGGCGAAGACGGCTCCCGAGGTCCGCATGCGGCCCGTCGCCGAGGACGAGGTCGACGTCAGCAGCCTCGAGCGCGCGCTGCGCGAGAGCATCGAGGGCGAGGTGCGCTTCTCGCCCGGCGACCGCGGCCTCTACTCTGCGACCGGCGCGAACTACCGCCAGCTCCCGATCGGCGTCGTCATCCCGAAGTCGGTCGACGACGTGATCGCGACGGTCGCCGCCTGCCGCGAGTACGGCGCGCCGCTTCTCTCACGCGGCGGCGGCACGGGCCTCGCCGGCCAGACGACCAACACAGCCGTCGTGATCGACTTCTCCAAGTACCTCAACCGGATCGTCGAGATCGACGCCGAACGCAAGCTCGCCCGCGTCGAGCCCGGGCTGATCCTCGACCATCTGCGCAAGACCGCGGAGCGCGAGCACCAGCTCACTTTCGGGCCGGACCCCTCGACGCACGAGTACTGCACCTTCGGCGGGATGATCGCGAGCAACTCGTGCGGCGTCCGCTCGGTGATGGCGCAGTTCTACGGGCCCGGCCCGCGCACCTCGGACCTGCTCTACGACGGCCGCTGCCTGACCGCCCGCGAGGGAACCTCCGGCGACCCCGAGATCGATCGTCGGCTCGAGGCCCTTCGCGACCGCTACGCCGACCTGATCCGCGCGCGCTACCCGGACATCCCGCGGCGCGTCTCGGGCTACAACCTCGACGACCTCCTGCCCGAGAAGGGCTTCCACGTCGCGCGGGTCTTGGCCGGCACCGAGAGCACCTGCGTCACGTATCTCGGGGCCACCGTCCACCTGCTGCACAGCCCGCCCGCGCGCTCGCTCGTCGTGATCGGCTACGAGAGCGCCGCCGCCGCCGCCGGCCACGTCCCTGACGTGCTCGAGCACAAGCCGCTCGGCCTCGAGGGCGTCGACGAGACCCTGATCGTCGACATGACGATGCTCGGCAAGCACAAGAAGGACCTCTCGAAGCTGCCCGATGGGCGCGGCTGGCTGCTTGTCGAGCTCGGCGGCGAGACGAAGGAGGAGGCCGACGACAAGGCACGCGCCCTGATGGCCGACCTCGAGAAGAGCAAGCAGCCGCCGAAGGGGATGAAGCTCTACGACGATCCGCCGTCCGAAAGGCACGTCTGGGAGGTGCGCGAGGCGGGCCTCGGCGCTACGGCGTTCATCCCTGGCAAGCCCGACACGTACGAGGGCTGGGAGGATTCGGCCGTCCCGCCTGAGCGGCTCGGCGACTACCTGCGCGAGCTCGGCAAGCTGACCGACCGGTACGGCTACGAGAGCGCGGTCTACGGCCATTACGGCCAGGGCTGCATCCACGCGCGCTGGAACTTCGACCTGAGGACGAAGGAAGGAATCGAGACGTACCGCCGTTTCGTCGACGAGGCGGCCGACCTCGTGCTCAGCATGGGCGGCTCGATCTCGGGCGAGCACGGCGACGGCCAGTCGCGCGCGGAGCTGCTGCCGAAGATGTTCGGCGAAGAGCTGATCGAGGCGTTCCGCGAGTTCAAGTCGATCTGGGACCCCGACTGGAAGATGAACCCCGGCAAGGTCGTCGACCCCTACCGGATCACGGACAACCTCCGGCTCGGGACCGACTACTCACCGCCGCGGGTCAAGACGCACTTCTCCTACAAGCACGACAACGGCTCGTTCGCGCACGCGACCACGCGCTGCGTCGGGATCGGCAAGTGCCGCCACACCGAAGGCGGAGTCATGTGTCCGAGCTTCATGGTCACGCGGGAGGAGAAGCACTCGACGCGCGGTCGCGCCCACCTGCTCTGGGAGATGCTGAACGGCGAGGAGATCGAGCTCTGGCGCGACCAGGAGGTCTTCGACGCTCTCGACCTCTGCCTCTCCTGCAAGGGCTGCACCAACGACTGCCCGGTCAACGTCGACATGCCGACCCTGAAGTCCGAATTCCTCTCGCACTACTACGAGGGACGGCTGCGCCCGCGCACGGCCTACGCCTTCGGGCTGATCGACCAGGCGGCGCGCGTCGCCTCGAAGATGCCGCGCCTCGTCAACTTCGTCACGCAGACGAAGCCGTTCGACGCGCTCGCCAAGGCCGCGATGGGCGTCTCGCAGAAGCGGCACATCCCGCCGTTCGCGACGACCACGCTGAAGGAGTGGTTCGCGCAGCGGCCGCACCGCGACGGCGCGGGCGGTCGGCGGGTGATCCTCTGGGCGGACACATTCACGAACTACTTCCACCAGCCCGTCGGGACGGCCGTCGTCGAGGCGCTCGAGGACGCGGGCTGTACCGTCGTCATCCCGCAGCTCCACCTCTGCTGCGGCCGGCCGCTCTACGACTACGGGATGCTCGGCCTGGCTCGCCGCTACGCCCAGAAGGTCGTCGACGAGCTCCGCGACGAGATCCGCGCGGGCACCCCGGTCGTTGGCATCGAGCCCAGTTGCGTCGCGGTCTTCAAAGACGAGCTGAAGAAGCTGCTGACCCTCGACGAAGACGCTGAGCGACTCTCGGAGCAGACCTTCCACTTCAGCGAGTTCCTCGAGAAGATCGAGTACGAGCCGCCGCAGCTGGCTGGGAAAGCCCTCCTGCACGGCCACTGCCACCACAAGGCGACCGGCGGGACGTCGCACGAGAAGAAGCTGCTCGAGCAGATGGGCCTCGACGTCGAGGAGCTCGACAGCGGCTGCTGCGGGATGGCCGGGGGCTGGGGCTACGAGCCCGACCACTACGACGTCTCGATGGCCTGCGGCGAGCGCATGCTCCTGCCCAAGGTGCGCGAGGCCGCGCCGGAGACGGTCGTCGTCTCGGACGGCTTCTCATGCCGCTCGCAGATCGAGCAGGGCGACACGGGCCGCGGCGCGCTGCATCTCGCCCAGGTGATCAAGCTCGCACGCGACCACGGCGGGATCCCGGGGCCGATGCCCGAGCGCGAGTACCAGCCGGCCGCGAACGGCTCGAAGCTCGCAGGAAAGGCCGTGCTGCTCGGAGCCGTCGCGCTCGCCGCCGGGGTCGCCGCGGCCGCGATCAGGGGCGCCCGGTGAGCCTGGTCGAACAAGTCCGCAGCGTCCTCTGGGCGCGCCACCGCCGGCCGGACGAGGTCGCGTACATGCTCGCGATCGGGCACGAGCGCTTCTCGCCCGAAGATGCGCTCCGCCAGGCGATCGAGGCCGAGGAGGCAGGCTTCGACGGCGTCTGCGGCAGCGATCACCTCGCGCCGTGGTGGGCGCCTGGCGAGCCGGCTCCTGCCGCGTGCGGCAACGTCTCTGGCTCGGCGCAGTCGGACAGGCGACGAAGCAGATCCCGCTCGGCACCGCCGTGACGGCGCTCGTGCACCGCTACAACCCGGTCGTCGTCGCCCAACAGATCGCGACCCTCGAGGCGCTCTTCCCCGGTCGCGCCTTCCTCGGCGTCGGCTCGGGCGAGGCGATGAACGAGGTCCCGGCCGGGATGGACTACCCGGACACAGGCGAGCAGCTGAAGCGCACCGAGGAGGCGCTCACCATCGTCACGCGCCTGCTCGACGGCGAGACGGTCGACTTCGACGGCGAGTTCTTCCGCGCGAAGCGCGCCCGCCTCTACACGCTGCCCACCCGCCGGCCGCCGGTGTACATGTCCGCGTTCTACGAAGGCTCGGCGGAGGTCGCGGGCCGCCTCGCGGACGGCGTCTGGACGCTCGGCGACCCGAAGGAGGCGCCGAAGGTGATCGCCGCGTACCGGCGCGGCTGCGAGCAGGCGGAACGCGAGCCCGGCGAGGTCATCCTCCAGACGTCCTTCTCCTGGGCCGAGGACGACGAGACCGCCCTCGAGCACCTGCGCGAGTGGAAGGGGACGCTCGTCGACGAGAACTACACCGACCCGGTCGTCGACCCGGCCGCGATCTACCGCAAGGCCGAAAAGGAGATCTCGGACGACGACCTCGAGTCGCAGGTGATCGTCTCGTCCGACCCGTCGAAGCACGTCAAGCGGCTCGAGACCCTGCAGGCGCTCGGCGCGACCGTGCTGGTCGCGATGAACCAGTCAGGCGCCGACCCGCACGCCGCGATCCGCGTCTACGGCGAGCAGGTGCTACCAGAGCTGCGCAGCGCCTGACGGTGCCTCGCTGACTCGCAGCACCACGTTGCCGGTCTTCTGGCCGCTCTCCACGTAACGCG
>VAXD01000153.1 GCA_005884155.1 Actinomycetota bacterium
ACTGCCTTTGCTGACGCCACTTTCCCGACCTCCTGCGCTCTACGAATGGTATGTCCTGCGCCACGGCTCGCGCGGGACGGCGCGGGTCGAGCGGACCGCCCAAAATAGAGAGGGGGTCGGACGGAATCTTGCGCGGGCTCAGCCTGGGATGTGCGCGCGACGGAGCTCTGCGTTCGCGCGGTCGAGCTGGCGCTGCGTCGGCAAGGCGCGGCCGAAGACGGCGAAGACGAAGACCTGACGCGGCCCGACGCGTGTTTGGCCCTGGTAGACGCTGATGTGATTGGGCAGGCCCTCGAAGCCGGCGGGCACCTGGTTCCGGCGGATGCGTGGTGGCCACGCGAAGGCGCGGCGAGCGTAGGTCGGGTGCTCGACCGCGAGCTGCACCTGGATCAGGATGTCCCCGGGCGCCATCGCCGCGACGGTCTTGTGTGGCAGGCAGGTCAGGCAGTCGCGCGACGGGATCGTCGAGACGACGCTCGAGACCTGGGAGCAGCGTGTGGCTTTCACACCCGGACACGCGTGGACGGATCCCGTGCGCACGTGCCAGTCGGCGGCGGGCTCGAAACGGACTGGCTCGAAACCTGCGGATGCCGAGTGCGTGTGCTGCACCGCAACGAAGACACCGCCTGCGAAGGCGAGCGTCGCCAGACCGATGAGGTAGGTCCTGTTGATGAACTGCATACGCGCCGCCACGGCCACGAGGTCCGGGCGGACGCCACCTAGCCCGCCGCGAAGAGGTCGAGCCGCCAGTCGTTACAGCGCATGTGATGGCCGGGTGGAAACTCGAAGTCGCACTCCTCCAGGAGCTCGAAGCCGAGCTTGCGGCAGATCGCGTTCGACGGCGCGTTCTCGACCGACGGGAAGGCGTGGAGGTAGCGGTGCTTTCGCTCGTCTCTGGCCGAGTCGATCGCCTGTTGGGTCGCTTCGCCCGCCATCCCGCGGCCCTGGAACTCCGGTAACACCGACCAGCCGGTCTCGTAGACGGTTGTGTCCCGCCAGTCCTTCTCCCAGTAGCCGACCGAGCCGGCGGGCTCGCCGGTCGCCTCGTCCACGATCTTGAACATCCGGCCTGTCCCGGTGCCGCCAATCCGCTCATAGCGGCCCTGACGCTCGGTGAGCTTCTCCTCGCTCTCCGGCCCGCCGAGGTGCTCGGTCATGGCCGGATCGCCCATGAGCCGGCGGAGCAAGGGAAGGTCGCCCTCGCCCCAGGGCTCAAGCCGCACGCGTGCCCGTTCGGCCATCGGCGTTGGATAGCAGATGGCTCCTGATCAGGACGCGGCCGGCTCGTGCGCGTGCTTGTGGAAGCTCTTCGAGAACAGGTCGCGCACCTGATGCCAGCCGAATGCCCACAGCATGACCCCGATTCCCAGCAGGACGTTCCAGATCGTGAGGATCGAGTCCTGCGTGATCGAGAAGGCCGCCACGCTCTTGGTCGACGCGTACTGGCTCAGCGTGGCGACGTCGAGCGCCTGCGTCTGGCCGACGCCTCCCGGCGTGATCGCGAAGATCCCGGAGAGCATGTGCGACGAGGCGACGAGGAAGACGGTGAACGCGGTGACCGGCAGGTGGAAGGCCGCCATGAAGACGATGTTCACGCCGATGCGGCAGACGTACGAGGCCGCGGACGGGGCCGCGACGTCCCGCGCGTAGAGGCGCCAGTCACTGAAGATCGCGGCGCCCTTCTTCGCCTTGCGCCACTCGTTGGCGAGCCACGGCTTGATCCGGGGCCAGACGAAGACGAAGACGACGATCAGCACGACGACGATGAGCGGAATCAGCAGCGGGTGGTCGGAGAAGAAGTTGCCCGACTCGTCGGCAGGGGAGCCTTTCGAGACGGTGTGCGGCCTCGAGACCGCGACGCCGATCAGCATCAGGACGCTCAACACGAGGAAGAAGCTCGCCTGGACGAAGGCGGCCGTGGTCACGCCGGCGACGGAGGCACCGCGGACGCTCGTGCGGAAGATCCCGAGCATCGCGGCTGTCCCGGCCTGTGCGGGCGCCAGCGCGTTGATCGCCGTTCCGCCCTGCGAGGCGCCCCACGCGGTCTTGAACGTGAGGCCGCCCTTGGGATAGGCCGCACGCAGGATGTTCCGCCAGGTCAGGCCCAGCAAGGCCGACTCGCAGGTCTTCAGCGCGAGCGCCACGACGAGCCAGTAGGGCGAGACGTCGCCGATTCGCGTGAACACTCCGGCTACCCAGTCCCACAGGTTTCCCAGGACGCTGGCGAGAACCATGCCCGTCCGATCCTACGACCGCCCGGCCGAGCGGTATAGCTTCGCGGCGGTGAGACAACGACATTCCTCCTGAAAGGGCGGTTGAGATGGAGTACACCACCGATCTGCACGAGCGCCTGGTGCATCTTCCGATCCAGGCCAACCCGGCTCTCGTCGAGCACGCCGAGCAGCGCGCGCATAACGTCCAGAACCGGATTGCCGACCGGATCACGACCTTCGCCGGCTCGATGCGGTTCGTATACATCCACATCGCCTGGTTCGGGCTCTGGATCGGCCTGGGCGTGGAGAAGTATCCGTTCGGGCTGCTGACGATGATCGTCTCGTTGGAGGCGATCTTCCTCTCGACGTTCGTGATGATCAGCCAGAACCGGGCCGACGCCAAGCGCCAGGTGATCGCGAACCTGGAGTGGAAGACGGTGAGGGAAGAGGACAAGCAGAACCGGGAGCTGCTCAACCTCTCGAATCAGATCCTCGAGCTGACCAAGGCCATTCACCAGCGCACGACCGCCGGTTGAGCTTCAGCGGGCGGGCAACTCGTCAAACAAGGCGCGCGCCTTGTCCGTCATGACCTCGTTGCCCTTCTGCTCGAAGCGGGCGATGGCTTCCGAGAGGACCTCGCGAGCGTCGGCCGGCCTCTGGGCCAGGCGGAGCACGTCGACCAGGCCCATTCGTACCCAGGCCTGGTTGTTCAGCTCGTCGGAGCGGTCGATCCAGGCGACTGCCTCTCGTCCGATCCGCTCCGCTTCGTCGAAACGTCCTCGCCGCGCCAGGACCTTTGCCTCCCCCCAGCGCCAGAACGCCTGGGCGTTGTAGTCGTCACTCGTCGCGGCGTCTTTGCTGACGCGGACCGCCTCCTCGGCCTCCTCCACGCGGCCGAGGGCGTCGAGTGCTACGGCGTGGAACCCGGACATGGTGGACAGCCAACCCTGCTCACCGGCCGCTTGGAACACGTCGCACGCGGCGCCGAGCTCGCGCTCTGCAGCGACCACGTCGCCGGCGAGCGTCTCCAGCGGCCCGCTCCAGAAGGCGAGAGTGGCGAGATAGAGCGGCTGCCCCAGCTCATCCAGAGTCGAGTGCGCGAGAGCGACCAGCTCCCGCGCCTCCTCGAAGCGGCCCTGCATCGCGTAGAAACCGATCACCGGCCGCATCAACCACGATTCGAGCCACCTGTCCCCGCGTGCGTCTCGAAGCATTGCTTCGGCCCGCGGAAGGCCTGTGGCGAGCGGTGTCGGCCCCCAGAAGATGCCCGCCGAAAGCAGGTGAAGTGCTTCCGTCGCGCGCGCGCGTTCGCCGGCTCGGCGTGCATGCTCGACCACGTGCTCGAGCGCCGCCGCGACCCCTTCCCAGGTGCCCCGAAGGTTCTCGCCCTGGCCGGCTAGCGCCCACGCGGCGGCCAACGCCTTGTCGTCCCCGAGCGGCTCCAGCTCGCGGAGGGCTTCACGAGCGACGTCCAACGCCTTGTCCGCCGTGAAGGAAGCGTCTGTTATGGCACGGAGTTGGCTTAGCTCGCAAACGGCGCGTAGCTCCAGGACGCGGTCGCCGGCCGCGCGGGCGAGGTCGACGGCCGCCGCTCGCTGCGCTTGGGCAAGTTGAAGGTCTCCGCAGTACGCATTCGCCGTCCCGAGATCGAG
>VAXD01000060.1:0-501 GCA_005884155.1 Actinomycetota bacterium
ACGAGCAGGTGCTCGGCTCGCACCTGCCGTCACCGCCGAACAACATCGGCCCGCGGTCGACGCCGAACTACGACAGCCTCGCGACGGCTGCCGTGAACACGCTTCCCGGTGGGATCAAGGTCTTCGCCGGCCAGCGTGACGACCAGTTCTTCGTCGACCTCGGCTCGATCTTCGACCTCGGCGGGCTCAGGCCGTTCAACTCGCTGCACGTGATTCCGCTGCCGAACGCTCCGGGCGTTGACGACACGGCGGGTTACAACGTCCACTCGATCGTCCTGCAGGTTCCGATCTCGCATGTGGTCAACAGCACGCCCACGATCGGCGTCTACGCGAGTGCCGACCGGCCGAAGCTCCGGATCCTGCGGGCGGACGGCCGGCAGCGCGACGTAGGCCCGTTCGTGCAGGTCTCGCGGCTGGGGAACCCGCTGATCAACGAGGCCCTGATCCCGCTCGGCGAGAAGGACTACTGGAACCGGCAGGATCCGCAGGACGACTCGCAGT
>VAXD01000060.1:510-32508 GCA_005884155.1 Actinomycetota bacterium
CGGGCACTACCTCAACCCCGAGCTGGCAGCGCTGATCCACGTTCTGTACCCCACGTTGCCGGCGCCGCCGGCGAGCGGACGCAACGACCTCGTCTCGGTGCTGTTGACGGGCGTTCCGACCCTCAACTTCACGGGGCCGCGCCCGTCCGACGAGCTTCGGTTGAACACGTCGATCCCGCCGGCCGCCAACCCGGACCGCCTCGGCGTCCTGGACGGCGACTTCGCGGGGTTCCCGAACGGCAGGCGGCTCGGCGACGACGTGGTGGACATCGAGCTGCGCGCGATCGCGTGCGGCTACGGGCCGATCCTCCACGCGGCGCTCGGGCTGTGCGACCTGCAGCCGAACGACCAGCTCGGCGACGGCGTCGACTCGAACGACAGGCAGTTCCTGTCGACGTTCCCATACGTCGCTCCACCGCACCAGGGCTACGACTCACACACGTAGGCCGATGCGGCGGCGACTTCTCATCGCAGGGGCAGCGGCGGTCATCGCCGCCGCTGCCCTGTCGCTCGGTGACGCCCTGCAGGGCGGCTCCGGGCAGGCCGCGCCTCAAGCGGCCCCTGAGCCCGTGGCCTCGGCCGACTCGCCGGGCTCGCCCGAGGCGAACGTCGAGCAGTTGCAGGTGCGGCTGCGGGCGAATCCGCGGGATGCGCACGCATACGCGCTCCTCGGGGTCGCCTACGAGCAGCGCGCGCGGGAAACGGGAGATCCCACCTACTACACCAAGGCCGGCGGGGCCCTACACCGGGCGATCTCGCTCGCGCCCAAAGACCTCGTCGCAGTGAGCGGGCTCGGCTCGCTGGCGCTCTCGCGGCACCGGTTCCGCGAAGCACTCGCTCGGGGCCGCGAGGCGCACCGGCTCTCCCCGTCGACGGCCCTGACGTACGGGATCGTCGGCGACGCCCTCGTCGAGCTCGGCCGCTACCCGGCCGCATTCCGCGCTTTCGACACGATGGCCAGGCTGAAGCCAGGGCTCGCGTCGTACTCCCGGATCGCGTACGGGCGTGAGCTCCTTGGCCAGACGGCGGGCGCGGTCCAGGCGATGCAGCTCGCCGTCGACGCCGCGACCTCGGAGCGCGAGCCCACGGCCTGGACGCACTGGCAGCTCGGAAAGCTCTACTGGTCCGCCGGGCGACTCGGCGACGCCGAGCACCAGTACCGAGCCGCGCTAGCCGTCTTCCCGGGCTACGTCTACGCGCTCGACGCGCTCGCGCAGGTCGAGGCGGCGCGGGGCCACACGGCGAGGGCGATCTCGCTCGAGCGTCGCGCGGTCGACGAAATTCCGCTACCGCAGTTCGTTGGACTGCTCGGTGACCTCTACCGCCTGGACGGCAGGCCCGCGCTCGCCCGTCGACAGTACGAGCTCGTCGGCGTGATCCAGCGACTGCTTGTCGCGAACGGCGTCAAGACCGACCTCGAAACGGCGCTCTTCGACGTCGACCACACCATTCGCCTGCGGCACGCCCTCGTGCTGGCACGCCGGGCGCAGGCGGAACGGCCGAGCATCGACGGCGACGACGTGCTCGCCTGGACGCTCGCCCGCGACGGTCGCTGCGGCGAGGCTCTCCGCTGGTCCCGGCTGGCCCTCAGGCTCGGTACGCAGGACGCCTTGAAGCTGTTCCACCGCGGGATGATCGAGCGGTGTCTCGGTCACCGCACGACAGCCCGCAGCTACCTCCGCCGCGCCCTTGGGTTGAATCCGCACTTCTCGATTGTCTGGTCGCCCGTGGCGAGAAAGGCCCTCCGATGAAGCGGCTCGCGCTCGGAGCCCTGGCGGCCGCGGTCATGGCCGGGCTCGCGCTCCCGGCGCTGGCGGCGGCGCATCCGCTGGGCAACTTCACGATCAACCGCTTCAGCCGGATCGAGGTCTCGGGCCCGCGCCTCTACGTCCGCTACGTGCTGGACATGGCCGAGATTCCGACCTTCCAGGCGGGACACATCGATGCCCGCCTTTACGCCCGGCGCATCGCTGCGAACGCTCGCCTGGACGTCGCGGGCCGCCCGGCCAGGCTGGTGCCGCTACGAACGGCTCTCGCGCACCCGCGCGGAGCGGCAGGCCTGCGGACGACCAGGCTCGAGGTGATCCTCGCCGGGCCGGTTCTCCATGGGCGGATCTCTGTTTCCTATCATGACAACAACTATAGGGACCGGATCGGATGGAAGGAGATCGTGGTCGGCACGGCGACCCCCAGCACGAGCCACGAGCTCCGTGCCTACCCGAAGAACCTGCTCCAGAGCCCGCTCGACGTGAGCTCGGTCACGACCACGCTCGCGCCCCACACGGGCCGAGCGATCCCGCCCCAGCTTTCGAGCGGCCACAGCCTCGAGGCGCCTGACCGGATCGCTGACGCCGGCTTCAGCTCGCTCGTCGGCCGTTCCCGCCTGAGCGCGCTCGTCATCCTCGCCTCGCTCGCGGCTGCGATCTTCTGGGGCGCCGCGCATGCGCTCTCCCCCGGACACGGCAAGACGATCATCACCGCCTACCTGGTGGGGCAGCGCGGCACGCCCGCACACGCGGCGCTGCTCGGCCTGATCGTGACCGTGACGCACACGATCGGGGTCTTCGCACTGGGGCTCGTCACGCTCGCGCTCTCGCAGTTGATCGTCCCTGACCAGCTCTACCCGTGGCTGAACCTCGTATCGGGCCTGCTCGTCGTCGGGATCGGGGCGACTGTTCTGCGCGCGCGCCTGCGTCGGCGCCACGCCCTCGGGCACCGTCATCATCACCACGGCCCCAGCCACGGCGAGGTCCCGAGCTTCCGCTCGCTGCTCGCGGTCGGAGTATCCGGCGGGCTCCTTCCCTGCCCGTCGGCCCTCGTCGTCCTGCTGGCCGCGATCTCGCTGCACCGGGTCGCGTTCGGCCTCGTCCTGATCCTCGCGTTCAGCACCGGCCTGGCGCTCAGCATCACCGGGATCGGACTCGTTGCGGTACTTGCGCGCAAGGCGTTCCGGCGTCTGAGCTTCGAGGGCCGGTTGATCCGCCTCCTCCCAGCGGTCAGCGCGCTCGTCATCCTCGCCGCAGGTCTCGCGATGACCCTCCGCGCTGTCCCGAAGGTGAGCTGACCGTGTTCGGGCTCGACTCCTGGCTCGCCGGCTTCTCCGACGGGACGACCTTGCTCGCCGTCGCCGCTGTCGCGACGGTTCTCGGGCTCCGCCATGCGACCGACCCGGACCACCTCGCCGCTGTCACGACGCTGATCGCCGGAACCGAGGAGCGCGCGACGAAGGCCGCCGCACGACTCGGCGCGGCCTGGGGCGCCGGCCACGCGACCAGCCTCTTCCTCTTCGGCGTTCCGATCGTCCTCTTCAAGGCGTACCTGCCGGAGCGGGTCGAGCAAGGTGCCGAGACCGCCGTCGGTCTCCTGATCATCGGTCTCGCGCTCTGGCTGCTCGTCCGCTGGCGTCGGGGGCTCTTCCACGTACACGTCCACGCGCACGAGCGCCTGCATGCGCACGGCCATGTCCACCCGTCCGACCACCCACACGAGACCGTCCGGGCGCGCAGCCCGCTTCAGGCATTCGGGATCGGGCTCGTCCACGGGATGGGCGGGAGCGCGGGCGTGGGCGTGCTCCTGCTGGGGTCGATTCACGACCATGCGCTCGCTCTCGGAGCGCTCGCGATCTTCGCGTTCTGCACCGCGCTCTCGATGGCGCTCCTGTCGACCGGTCTCGGCCGCGTCCTCGCATCGGCGCGGCTGCGCGCATCGTTCGACCGGCTGGCGCCCGGGCTCGCGCTCCTGAGCCTCGCCTTCGGCGCCTGGTACGCCCTGGGGGCGCTCGACGTCGCGCCATACTTCTTCTAATGGCCGAGGAGCTCCACTCCCTCGTCGCGCCGTACGCGCTCGACGCCCTCGACGAGACCGACGAGCGCAGCTTCGAGGAGCACCTCGCGCTCTGCGAGCGTTGCCGTGGGGAACTCGCAGGCCTCCGGGAAGCGGCTGCGGCACTCGCTTACACCGCGCCCGCCACGCAGCCGCCGCCTGAGCTGAAGGAGCGCATCCTCGCCCAGGCGCGGAGCGAGCGGCCGAACGTCGTTCCGCTGCGTCGCAAGCGCAACTGGACCACCACCCTCGGGATCGCTGCCGCAGCGGCAGCCGCTGTTGCGATCGGCCTCGGGCTCTGGGGCGCGACGCGCTCGACGGGCCAGGACGCCCTCGCGCGAGTGCTTTCGCGGCCGGGCGCGCGCGTGATGGCCATGGGCGGAAGCGGCGTCCTTGCGGTCGCCCCGGACGGCGAGGCCGCGCTCGCGCTTCGAGTCGCGGACGCTCCGCCTGGCAAGACCTACGAGGCCTGGGTAATCCACGCGAACGCCGCCCGGCCGGCGGGCCTTTTCCGCGGGGCCGGTGTCGTAAAGCTTGCCCGGCGCGTGGCGAAAGGCTCAGTTGTCGCCGTGACGGTCGAGCGTGCGGGTGGCGCGCCCCAGCCCACGCAGAAGCCGTTCCTCGCAAGTCAGGAGACGACGTGAGCCTGCTCCTGACCGCCGCCCCGCCGCCGGCCAAGGCGCCACGCAACCTTGCGCACCTCTCCGACGAATCGCTGCTCTCGCTCGTCGCGAGCTCGGACGACAACGCTCTCGCCGAGCTTTACGACCGTTTCGGCGGCATCGCCTATGGCCTCGCGCTGAGGATCCTGCGCGACGAATCACTCGCGCAGGATGCCGTGCAAGAGGCGTTCCTCGGCGTCTGGCGTACGGCCGACCGTTTCCTCGCCGAGCGCGCGAGCGCGAGCACGTGGATCCTGACGCTCGTCCACCGCCGCGCGGTCGACCTCGTTCGCCGCGAGGACCGCCGCCGCGGCGACCCGCTCGAGTCCGCACCGGAGCCGGCCGCGGCCGAGACGGTCGAGGAGCAGGCGACAACCCGCTTCCAGCGCCGGGTCGTGCAGGAGGCGCTCAGGCAGCTGACGCCCGAGCAGCGAGAGGCGCTCGAGCTGGGTTACTACGGCGGGTTGAGCCAGTCTGAGTTGGCGGAGCGACTGGGCCAGCCGCTCGGCACCGTCAAGAGCCGCATGTTCTCGGGGCTCGGGCGCTTACGCGAGCTGCTCGGACAGGCCGGCCTCGAGGAGTCGCTCTCGCCTTAGACGGTACGGAAGTAGCATCCACGAGCGACATGGCGGCGGTTACCGAGAGCCTCAAGGGACGCCACTTCACGCTCGTGGCGGACTGGAGCCGCGACGAGCTCCTCGCCGTCCTCGGCCTCGCGGACGACCTCAAGGAGCGCCGCCACCGCGGCGAGGAGCACCACCTTCTCCCCGGGCGGACGCTCGGGATGATCTTCCAGAAGTCGTCGACGCGGACGCGCGTCTCGTTCGAGGTCGGGATCGCGGAGCTCGGGGGCCACGGCCTCTACCTTGCGGCCTCGGACCTGCAGCTCGGCCGCGGCGAGACGCTCCGCGACACGGCGACCGTGCTCTCGCGCTACCTGCACGGCCTGATGATCCGCACGTTCGCGCAGGCTGACGTCGAGGAGCTCGCGCGGCACGCGACGATCCCGGTGATCAACGGCCTCACCGACAGCTCGCACCCGTGTCAGGCCCTCGCCGACGTGATGACGATCCGCGAGCGCTTCGGCCGCCTCGAGGGCGTGCGCGTGGCCTTCCTCGGCGACGGCAACAACGTCTGCGCCTCGCTGATGGTCGCCTGCGCCAAGCTCGGCGCCGAGTTCGTCGCCGCAACGCCCGACGGTTACGAGCCGGAGGAGCGGGCACTCGAGCTCGCACGTGAGGCGGGCGGCAGCCCCGAGCTGACGGACGACCCACGCGCCGCGGCCGAGGGCGCGGACGCCCTCTACACCGACGTCTGGACGAGCATGGGCCAGGAGGAGGAGCGCGAGCGGCGCCTGAAGGACCTCTGGGGCTTCGGCATCGACGAAGAGCTTGTGCGCTTGGCTGGCGAGAACGCGATCGTCCTGCACTGCCTTCCGGCGCACTACGGCGAGGAGATCGCCGAGTCGGTGCTCTACGGGCCGCAGTCCGCGGTCTGGGACCAGGCCGAGAACCGCCTGCACTCCCAGAAGGCCCTGATGGCGCTCGTCATGCCCTAGTGCTCCCGCTCAAGGACAACGTCCCGACGCGGACGTTCCCGGTCGTCACGGTCGGGCTGATCGTCGTCAACGCGATCGTCTGGATCTGGGAGTGGAAGACCGGCGTCAACCAGGACGTCTTCCACTACGGCTACTACCCGTGCACGGTGCACGGCCCCTGCACCGAGCCGGCGACGCTCTTCCACCACGTCACGTGGTACTTCGCGGTATTCAGCTCGATGTTCATGCACGGAGGATGGATTCACATCGGCGGGAACATGCTCTTCCTCTGGATCTTCGGCAACAACGTCGAGGACGCGTTCGGCCGCGTGCGGTTCCTGCTCTGGTACATCGCCGCCGGCCTCGTCGCGATCGTCGTCCAGACCGTCGTCACGCTCTGGTTCTCCACTCCGGCCGGCGCCAGCATTCCGAACGTGGGCGCCTCGGGGGCGATCGCGGGCGTGCTCGGCGCCTACCTGGTCATGCTTCCGCGCGCGAAAGTGCTGACCCTGTTCATCATCGTCTTCCTGATCTTCCTGCGCGAGATCCCGGCGATCGTCTTCCTCGGCGTCTGGTTCCTGTTCCAGCTCTGGGACGGCGGCTTCGCCGTCCTGCACCCGCAGGCGGGCGGCGGCGTCGCGTTCTTCGCGCACATCGGCGGGTTCATCTTCGGGGTGTCGACCGTCTACCTGGTGGCCGTGCGCCGGCCCCTACGGCCGACCTGGTGAGCTCCGGGCTGCTCGTCGACCTCGCGCTGGCCGCAGGCGCCGTTGCGCTCATCGTCGTCCTGATCTTCTTGTTTTCGGGGGATTGAGGAATGCTCACGGCGGTTATGTCGTTTTCAGAGACATGACCGATATCGACCAGATTCGTGACGAGATCGACGTCGCGACCGAGCGCCGCGCGGAGCTGTGGCACCTCCTCTCGGAGGGTCATGACGCCGCGCTTGCGGACGAGCTGCACAAGCTCGAGGAGCGTCTCGCAGCGCTCTGGGACGAGCAGCGCAGCCTCAAGGCCCGCGCGCGCTTCGGCGACCGTGACGAGATCATCAAGCGCGCCCGCCACGAAGAGCGGCTCGCGCGCGCCGCGTAACAAACTCCATTCCGTGAACAGAGAAGCCGGCGGAAGCACCGTCGGCTTCTCTCGTCTCTTCAGAAGCTAGTCGAGCAGGCCCAGCTGATAGCCGATCGCCACTGCGTTGATGATGTTCCGCGCTCGCAGCTTGGCGATGATCGCCTGCCGCTGAGACTTCACCGTCTCGCGGGCCTTACGCAGCCTTCTTGCCGTTTCGGCGCTCGTCGCGCCCTCTGCCGCGAGCTTGAGGACTTTCAGCTCCTTCGCCGTCAGCGGCTGCTCCTCCGGGTTCTTCTCTAGGTGATGCAGCCGGTGGCGCACTTGCCTCTCGCATTTTGCGATTGTCTTCGGCGAGACACCCTGAGCCGCCGCGACGTCTCGCCGGCTGCGGTTCTGGAGGAAGCGCGCGAACACGATCCGGCGGTGGCGCTGTGGCAAAGCAGCAAGCTCGGAGCATGCCGAGGCTGAGCTCACCCGCTCGATCACCTCATCGGCGGTCGTCGCGAACGGATCCGGAATGACTTCGCCGATACTGAAGCCGTCGGCGACCGTCGCGTCGAGCGAAACCACGAGCGGTTCCTGGAAGCCGTTCGCTCGCTGTGTGCGGGTGCTGCGCATCCTGCGCCGGAGCCCGTCGATCATCGCGCCTCGACAGCGCACAAAGACGTAGTGGACGAACGGGCCCTTCGAGGCGTCGTAGTCGTTGACAGCCCGGACGAGCCCCTCGTACCCATCCGCCTCGAGCTCCTCCAGCTCGACGGTGTCTATGCGGAGTCGCGAGCGCAGCGAGCGTGCCATCGTGCGCACCGTCCCCATGTACGCCTCGATCTGTGGCTCGTCGGCGGCCACTAGCCTCTGCCTTTCGGAATTGGGCGTTGTTCTCCTCCTCCGCCCGCCCAGGGCATTCGGGCCATGTTCGGGCCACATCGCCAGGCTGCCCCTCGCCCGGCTTTGGCTTTAACATGCGGGTAACGGGGCGTTAGCTCAGCTGGGAGAGCGCCGGCTTTGCAAGCCGGAGGTCACCGGTTCGATCCCGGTACGCTCCACTTTCCGCGTCGCCCGCTTCGCTTTCCGCTCGCTCGGCAAGCGAACCGGCTTTGCCGGTTCGCGCTGGTGCTAACGGCCGGCCGTTGCGGCCGCGCCCGACAGGTCGGTCGCGGCGGCACAAAGACCCGCGCCGTTAACGCCCTTAAGCTGTGACGGATGCCTTCCCGCCTCAAGAGAGCTCACAAGACGCACGCGCTTGCTCAGCGCGCAGGTGAGCCTTACCAGCATCCTTCGCAGGGCCAGCCTGCCGGTGGTCGGGGCGGTGGGAGCGACGTCTCGGCGCTCTACGCACAGCTCTGCGAACGGGTGCCGGACGCGGGTCGGCGGGTCGCACTGCTCGGCGTGTCCGCGAAGCTCGAGGCTGCCTGGCAGCAGGGCTCGGGGCTTCCCGCGTTGCGGGCGCACCGACGGGCGCTGGAACGGGCCCTCGCGTCAGTCCGCGCCTAGCGGTCGGCCCGCCTTGACCTCCCACGCGTCTTCCAACAGACCTTTGAGCAGGCTCGCATGCGCCTGGCCGAGGTCGACGCGCACGGCCGCCAGGCGTTTGCCCCAGTAGATCTCCTCGCACGCCTCCGGATTGGCTTCCACTGCCGTGAGGATGCCGCCCTCGTCGAGCATCACGTTCATGTGCTCGACGTCCCAGAGCGTTGCGAAGATCTTGCCGCCGACGCGGAACGACGGACGGCCGTGATGGTCCTGCTCGACGGCGCCCGGCAGCGCGAGGGCCAGCTGTCTGGCCTGGTCGGGGGTCACGTGCGTGATTGTCCCCGCTAGCGTTCAAATCGTGTTCGCAGCGCTTCTCGCCACGGCCGCGCTGGCGGCCGGCGCGCCACCGCCGCCGGGAGCTCCCATTCCCCGCGATCCTGCGGCGCTCGCGGCGCGGATGGAGGCGACGACGCGCGACCTCGACGCAGCGATCGACCGCTGGAACACGGGCGAATCCGCGAGACCGCCGATGGACGTCACGCTCTACGCGCTCTGTCAGCAGCGGATCCTGATCCTGCTCACCGAGAGGCGCTCCCTCTCGGGCGCCGTCCTCGCACGCCTGCCGCGGCAGGAGGCGACGCCGCTGCGGAGCGAGCTCGCGGCCCGTCGCGAGCTCGGGCGACTTTCGCAGCCCCGGCCGCTGAGCGCCTTCCGGACAGGGCCTGCGGCGCCTGCGGCCGAGTTGCTCGGGTACTACCGGGCCGCCGAGCGGCGGTTCGGTGTCGCCTGGAACGTCCTCGCCGCGGTCAACTTCGTCGAGTCTGCGTTCAACAAGCTCCGCAACGCGAGCTCCGCGGGTGCCCAGGGCCCGATGCAGTTCGTCGCTGCGACCTGGCGCGCCTACGGGCTTGGCGGAAACGTCCATGACCCGCACGACGCGATCCTCGGCGCGGCGAACTACCTCCACGCGAACGGCGCGCCTCACAAGTATCCGCGGGCGCTCTTCCGCTACAACCCCTCGCAGTTCTACGTCGACGCGGTGTTGCGCTACGCGCGGCTGATCCGCTCGGACCCACGCGCGTTCTACGTCCTCTACAGCCGGCAGGTCTTCGTGCGGACGCCGCGCGGGCTCGTGCGCCTCACCGGGCCGCGCTAGACCCGGAACTCGCACCCGGCGATCGTCTCGCCCGGCCGGCGGTCGCGGGGCGTTAGGTCGAGTTGCACGCGCGTGTAGGCGAGCACGTCGAGCCCGACGGAGTTGAAGAAGGCGAGCGCGTCCGCGTTTCGCCCGGCCGGCTGGGCGTAGACCTGCGTCACGCCTTCCGCGCGCGCTTCGCTGACGACGCGGTCGATCAAGGCGCGGCCCACGCCCCGGCCACGCTGACCGCGAGCGATCACGATCGGCTCGACCTCGACGCTGTGCGGGTGCCGGAGCATCCCGGCGTAGCCGACGACGCGGCCTTCGTCCTCGGCCACGAGCAGACGACCTTCGACCTGGAACGCGCCCCGGATCTCCGCGTCCGGATAGAGCCCACGGTGCACCTCGACGAGCTCCTCGAAGAGCGCCCGGCAGGCGGGCTCGTCTTCCGCGCGGTACTCGCGGACGATCACTAAGCGGTCAGGTCGGCAGCCAGCTCGTCGAACGCGGCGACGAAGGCGTCGCAGTCCTCCTCGGAGTGGGCGACGGTCAGCGTCCACTCCTCCTCGCGGCCAGGCGTCATGTAGATGCGGCGGTTCATGTTGTACAGCCACGCGAGATCGGCCAGCGCGCCGTCCTGGTTCACCTTGAACGACTCGTAGTCGACGACCGGCTCCGGCGAGAACGTGACGCAGCCCTTCGCGCCCAGGCCCACTGCGTAGCCGGGCAGGCTGTGCCGGTCGATCACGTCCTGACAGCCCCTCAGGAGCCGGTCCTCGCGCGCCTCGATCAGCTCGTAAGCCTCCGGCGTCAGCACCTCGCTCAGGCTGGCCCGTGCGGCCGCCATTGCGAGCGGGTTCCCGTTGAACGTACCGACCTGGTAGACCTCGCCCTTCTCGACGGTCTCGAACGCCTCGTCGGTGCCCCCGATCGCGCCGGTCGCGAGCCCGCCGCCAAGCGCCTTTGCGAGAGTGACGATGTCCGGCGTGACTCCGAACCGCTCGGTCGCGCCGCCGGCCGCGATGCAGAGCCCGGTCTTGACCTCGTCGAAGATGAGCAGCACTCCGAGCCGCTTGGTCAGCTCACGCACGGCCTCGAGGTAGCCCGGCTCGGGAAGGATCACTCCTAGGTTCATCATCGCCGGCTCCATCAGCACGCAAGCAGGCGGCCGACCTTCCTCGAACAGCCGCTCGATCCGGCGCTCCATGGCGTCCGCGTCATTGAACGGGACAGCAACCGTCAGGTCGGCGACCGCTTCCGGAATCCCACCGCCGTACCGGAGCGAGACGTAGTTCTCGCGGTCGCCGATCTGCTCGTACGGAACGCCGATCGAGACCATCACGTAGTCGTGGTGACCGTGGTAGGAGCCGAAAATCTTGATGATCGTGTCGCGACCGGTCTGCGCGCGGGCGATGCGGATCGCGTCCATCGTCGCCTCCGTGCCGGAGTTGACAAAGCGCCAGCGCGGAAGGCCGAAGCGGCGCTGTAGCTCCTCGGCGACGAAGACGGCGTCCTCGGTCGGCGCCGCGAAGTGGGTTCCGAGCTCGAGCCGCCGCTCGACCGCCCGCGTGATCGCCGGGTGCGCGTGGCCCTGCGGCATCGAGCCGAAGGCGTTGTGGAAGTCGATGCGCTCGACGCCGTCGACGTCCCAGACTCTGGAGCCCTTGCCGCGCTCGAGGTAGATCGGCCACGGCTGCCGCTCCTGGTACGCGGAGGCGACGCCGCCTGCCAGCGCCTGCCGCGCCCGCTCGAACATCGCGCTGGAGCCGGGCGTGGACTCGTCTAGCCGGCGCTGCTCGCGTTCGGTCAGCTCCGCGATCCTGGCGCGGTCGAGCTCGGCGGTCGCTCGGATGCTCATAGGCGCATTCTCGCCTTTCGGGCGGTCGTGGTGCGGCCGGCGCGAAGCCGAGCTAGGTCGTGAAGCGCGGACGCGCCGGGACCGGCCGGCGGTACTCGAAGACGCGCCAGACGCGGCGGAGCTCCGCCTTCGCCGTGCGCCGCGGCTGCGGCTTGCTGGTCGAGCGCTGCTTCACTTGATCTTGAGCGTCGCGTAGGCGGCCTGGAAGCCGGGCTTCGTCGCGCGGAAGGTCAGCTTTCCCCGCTTGCGCGGCTTGAGCTTGAACGTCGCGACGCCCTTGTTGTTCGTCCGGACGCGGTGAGCCTTGATGCCCGGGCCGGTCACGAGCACGAGCGCACGGTAGAGGTGCTTGCCCTTCGCGTCGACGACCGTCGCCGTCACGCGGCTCACGTGCCTGAGACGGACGATGCCGAACACGCTCAGGCGGAGCTTTGGCAGCAGGCGAATCACCTGCATCGGGCTCCAGTCACCCTGGTTGCGATCCTCGTCGACTCCCGCGACGCGCCAGTAGAGCGTGCCGCCCAGCGTGTAGCCGTATGACGTCATCGTCGGCGCGAAGCTGGTGTTGTCGGTCGTCACCGACTCGACCGTGCTGGCGAAGTCGGGCGTGGAGCTGATCTGAACCTTGTACGTCTTGACGCCGATCTTGGGATCCCAGGCGAGCAGGACGTGGTCGGCCGTCGCGTCGGTTCGCGCGTTCGCCGGCTGGCTGATCGTGCGCGTGAACGACTGCATCGCGGAATAGGGCCCTGGTGTATCGCTCGAGGTCGAGGTCGGGAACTCCGCGCGGACCTGCCAGTGCCAGATGCCGGTGCCGGTCATCTTGATAAAGGAGATCAGCGGCGAGCGCACGGAGAAGCTCCTTGACTGTCCGTTCGGCTGGTAGACGACGACGTCGTAGGAAGATGCGCCCTGGATGGGAGACCATGTCCAGACCGGGAGCATGTCGCCCGACGTCGGGTTCGACGCGCTCGGGACCGGCGACGGCAGCGTCTTCTCGAACGTCCCGGTCGCCGACCAGGTGAGGCCGTTGAGAATCTCGTCGTCGGCCCGGACGCGCCAGTAGAGGACGGTGTCGGCCGGGTAAGTGGAGTTGCTCGAGTACGAGGTCGAGTCGACGGCCACGTTGTCGAGCGGGTTGCTGAACGTCGGGTCAGATGCGACCTGGAACCGATAGCGGCGCGCGCCCTCGGCCTGCGACCAGCGGAACGAGGGCTGGTCGGAGAAGGTCTGGCCCGCGGATGGATAGAGCAGGTTCGGAGGGATCGACTGCTTTTGGAAATCTGCCTCGTTCGCGAGCAGCGGGTTCCCAACGGCGTTGTTGCCGTTGTAGTTCGGCGACGGCAGCACCGCCCAGTAGTAGGAGGTCGACTCGTCGGTGTAGGCGCGCATCCCTAGCCCGGTGCGCGGCGCGTACGCCGGGACGTGGGTGAAGCCGTAGTCGACGATCGAGGTGAAGTTCGCGTCCTTCGACACGATCACGAAGTAGCTCAGCGCGCCGGAGATCGCCTTCCAGGTGAAGTACGGCGTGCGCGTCATGTTCGCCGTCCGCGCCGGCGTCACGTAGTCGGGAGAGCACGGGTAGCCGGAGCAACCCGCCGACTCGGCCGCCGGGTAGCCCGTGAATTCGAACGCCGTGCCGCGCCCGGTGCCGTCGTCGAGGTACGTCCAGTCGCCGTAGACGTCGTTGTTCGCGGTATCCCGGTCGGTTCGCGCGTGCACCCGCGCGCAGTACGTGCCGGCGGCGAGGTTGATGAGCTCGTTCGCGACGGTGAGATTGTCTGGGTAGGGCTGAACGAAGTTCCAGCCGTCCCCGAGCGGCGTCCAGGCGTTCACGGCGGTGAACACGTCCCAGTGGTGGTCGCTCGGCAGCGCCGACCAGTTGCAGTTACCGAGCTCATACGGGGCGACGTCGACCTCGTAGCTCGACGCGCCATGGACCGGGTTCCACGTGAGGACCGGGACATGCGTCTGGTAGCCCGCCGTGCCAGTGTCCTGGTCGACACCCGGGTCGTTGAGGTTGTCGCGCATGTGCAGATTCTTGACGCTCGGCGCCGTGACGGGCGGAACGTTGTCGAACGTCTTCTGGAAGACCGGGCCGACATTCCAGACGCCCGCGTTCCCATCCGGGTCGATCGCGCGCACGCGCCAGTGGTACGTGTCGTTCTTGAAGACCTTCGTCGGCGATAGCGACGTGGCGATCGTCGTGCCACTGCAGCAGACCTTCGAGCCGGCCGCGAAGTCCGCGGACGGGTTCACCTCGACTTCGTACTTCGCCGCGCCGGGGATGGCGTTCCAAGAGAATTTCGGGTCGTAGACCTCTGGGGCCGAGTCCTGGTCCGCAACGGTCGGCGTGGTGACCGAGGGCCAGACCCAGCTGAAGCTCGTGACGGGCGTGGCGACGCCGCGGTTGCCCTCCGCGTCCACGGGGATCACGCCCCAGTAGTAGAGGCCGGGCGCGAGCGGGGCGGCGATGGCCGCGGACGTGGCGGCGACATTCGGCGGGCCGTTCGGGTCATCCTGGTTGGAGTACTTGAAAACGATCGAGGAGAGCGTCGGGTCGGAGGCGACGGGCACGAGGTATTGGGCAGCGCCCGCGATCCCGGACCACTTGAGCACGACGGGGTTCGCCGGGAACGTCAGCGACTGGCCGTCACCCGGCGTCTGCTTCGCCGGCTGCAGGTCCCATTGCTTCGTGAACGACCACACTGCGCTCCAGGCCGACACCGAGCCGTCGACGCCGACCGCGCGCACACGCCAGTAGTAGGTCCCGTTCGGGATCGTCTGCTGCAACGTCCCGCGCGTGTTCTTGGTGAAGAAGTCATCCTTGCCGCCGCCGAGGACGCCGGAGTTCATCCCCGGGTCGGCGGCGATCTGGAACTCGTACTTGTCGGCGTTGGGGACAGGCGTCCACGCGAAGGCCGGGAGAAACTCGGCCGTTGTGCCGGCGGCCGGCGCGATCTGCGTCGGGTGGTTGACGGCAGCGCGGGCAGGCCCTGCCGTGAAGAAGGTGATGGCGAGGAAAGCGGCTGCGAGAAGTCGGCGGTCTGTGTTCATCAAGTGTGTGATCGAGGCCCTGCCGCCGGGTCTCGGGGTCACGTGCGGCTTGCAAGTCACATCGGGACAAGGTGGAACCCTCCCATCCCTCGGATGGGGGTATTCAGCGAGTTCCGACGCGCATCCCGAGCAGGCGCGGCAGCGCGGCGCCTGCTCGTGCCGGGAGGGGCGGCGTGCGGCCTTGCTCCTCGGCTTCCTCGCACGCGAGGATCTGGCCGCCGAGCCAGCTCGGCCCCGCGCCGTGTCCCGAGTAGCCGGCGCCGTAGTGGATCCGCGTGCCGGCAACGGTGCCGAAGAAGGGCAAATGATCCGAGGAGACGTCGATCGGCCCGCCCCAGGCGTGAGTGACCTTTGCGCCGGTGAGGTCCGGCAACAGGTGGCGCAGGCCGTGCTCGGCCCGCGCGACGGTGGGCTCGTCGTGCGTGAAGCGGCGGTCGAGCCGGCCGCCGAAGCCGATCGGGCCCGACCCGCTGCCCATCAGGACGCGGCCGTCATTCGTTGTGCGGAAGTAGTGCAGGAACATGCGCCCGTCGAAGATCGCCTCGCCCCCGGTCCAGCCGATCTGCTCGAGCAGCTCCGGGACGGGCTCGGTCAGGACGACGTAGCTGCCGAAGACGGTCAGCCGGCGCTTGAGCGGCTGCCAGCCGGCCGCGGCGGCGTTCGTCGCGACGACCACGTCGCGCGCGCGCACGATGCCGTAATCGGTCTCGAGACGGCCGTCCTCGATCCGCGCCACGCGTGTGTGCTCGTGTAGCCGAACGGAGTCGAGCGCGGCCTTGCGGAGCGAGAGCGCCAGCCGGGCAGGCTGGATCGTCGCGCCGTCGCGAAGGAAGACGCCCCCGCGGAACGCCGGCGAGCGGACCCGCTCGGCCAGCTCGTTGCGTGAGAGCGGAACGGCCTCGTCGGTGACGCCGAGCGCCTGCGCCGCCTCGACCTCGTCGTTGACCGACCGGTCCTGCGCGGGCGCGGCCGAGACGCGCAGCATTCCGGCCTCGCGCAGCCAGACGTCCGCGTCGTTCGCCTCGCAGAAGGCACGCACGCCGCGGACGATCCCCTCGCCCGCCCGCGCGACCGCGAGCGCGCCCTCGTCGCCGAAACGCTCGCGGAGCCGTGGCAGGTGGCTCCAGTAGCCGTGCAGGAAGCCGCCGTTCCGGCCACTCGGGCCGCGTCCGCACTCGTCGGCATCGAGTACGACGACGTCGAGCGACGGGTCGCGCTCCTTCAGCGCGAGCGCGGTCCAGAGACCTGTGTAGCCGCCGCCGACGATCGCGACGTCGGCCTCAGTGTCGCCCTCGAGCGGCGCAGCCGGCTCCGCGCCGAGCCCGGCGGCGAGCGCTTCCTCCAACCACCAAACGTGGCCTAGATCCGCTGCCAGGCCTCCGTCAGCACCTCGCCGAGGATCCCGACGAGCTCGTCGAACTCCGCCTTGCCGGCGATCAACGGCGGCGAAATCTGGATCACCGGGTCGCCGCGATCATCGGCGCGGCAGATCAGGCCGGCGTCGAACATCCGCGGTGTCAGGAAACCGCGCAATAGGCGCTCGCACTCTTCGTCCGAGAACGTCTCGCGCGTCTCCTTGTTCTTGACGAGCTCGAGCGCGTAGAAGAAGCCCGTCCCGCGCAGGTCGCCGACGATCGGCAGCTCGAGCAGCTGCGCCAGCTGCGCGCGCACCGCGTCCTGCTGCTCGTGCACGTGCTCGACGATCTTCTCGCGCTGCATGATCTCGAGGTTCTTGAGCGCGATCGCCGCCTGCACCGGGTGACCGCCGAAGGTGATCCCGTGGGTGTACATCCGCGGGCCCTCGAGGAACGGCTCCATGACCTTGTCCGTCGCAATCACCGCGCCGATCGACGCGTACGCGGACGAGAGTCCCTTCGCGCACGTGACCAGGTCGGGCCGGATGTCGTAGCGCTCCGAGCCGAACCAGGCGCCGAGCCGTCCGAAGCCGGTGATCACCTCGTCGGCGCAGAGCAGAATCTCATAGCGATCACAGATCTCGCGCACCCCGCGCCAGTAGCCCTCGGGCGGGGTGAAGGCGCCGCCGGCGTTCTGGACCGGCTCCATCATCACCATCGCGACGGTGTCCGGCCCGGCGGCCTCGATCGTCTGCTCGAGCTCGTCGAGCAGGAAGCTCGTGAACTCGGCCTCGGTCTCCTCCGTGGGACGGTGGTAGCGGTTGGTATTGCGGACGTGCAGCACCTCCGGCACCAGCGGCTCGAAGGGCGTGCGCAGCGCCGGGATGCCGTTGATCGAGAGCGCGCCCATGGTCGTGCCGTGGTAGGCGACGTTCCGCGAGATCGCCTTCCAGCGCCGCTCACCGGCGAGGCTTTCCGCCCGCTCGGCGTCGACGCGCGTCGGGGGGTCGCCGGGGGTGGCGGGAATCCGAGCGAGCCCGGCCCGGTACTCGCCGCGGGCCGAGTAGTACTGGCGAGCGAGCTTCCACGCCGCCTCGACCGCCTCCGAGCCGCCCGAGACGAAGAAGACGCGGTTGAGATCGCCGGGTGCCAGCCTCGCCACCTCGGCCGCGAGCTCGATCGCGCGCGGGTGCGCGTACGACCAGTTCGTGTAGAACGGCAGCTCGCGCATCTGCGCCGCGGCCGCCTCGCCCACCTCGTCGCCGTACGAGTAGCCGATCTGCACGGCGAACAGCCCGGCGAGCGCGTCGAGGTAGCGCTTGCCGTTCGAGTCCTCGAGGTAGCAGCCCTCCCCCCTGACGATGATCGGCACGTCCGAGTCGGCGTAGCCGCCCATACGCGTGAAGTGCAGCCAGAGGTGGTCACGGGCTGCCTTCTGCAGCTCGGCGGGCGAGAGGCCCGAGGAGGTGGTGGTCATGTTCCTCCTCGGGTGGATTTGGCGGCCCGGTACTGCCAGACGACGTTGGCGAGGCCCAGGCCGATCGCCACGAGGAAGATCGCGCTCGCCACGACGTTCACCTGCGGAGGCACGGCCACCCTCGCGACCCCCCAGACGAAGATCGGAAACGTCTGGACCGGCCCGGCGTTGAGGTACGTGATCACAAAGTCGTCGATGGACAGCGCGAAGCCGAGGAGGGCCGCGGCAATGATGGCGGGAGCCAGGAGCGGCAGCGTGACCTTCTGGAACGTCGTCCACTCGTTTGCGCCGAGGTCCATCGCCGCTTCCTCCAGGTGTCGGTCGAACCCGATCAAGCGCGCCTTCACGGTGACGACGACGAAGCTGATGATGAACATCACGTGGGCGATGAAGATCGTCCAGAACCCCAACTGGATCGTGTTCTGCTCGTTCAGAAAGAGAGCCAGGAGCGACGAGCCCATGACGATCTCCGGCGTCGACATCGGCAGGAAGACCACGACGTTCGTCGCACCACGGCCGACGAACCGGTGACGCACGATCGCGAGCGCGATCAACGTTCCGAGCGCGGTGGCAACGAAGGTTGCGAGCAGCGCGATCTCGAGCGACTTCTCGAGGGCGCTCTGGATTCCGAGCACCGAGTTCCAGTGGATCCAGTTGTCGAACGTGAACTTGTGCCAGACGTAGTTGAACCGCCCGGTCGGGTGATTGAACGAGAAGAGAATCACGATGGCGATTGGGAGCATCAGGTAGGCGACCGCGAGAAGCGCGTACACGGTCAGCGAATGCCGTGCAACGAAACGCCACGCGCGGCTCGCGAAGCCCACCCGTGCCGGCCTCGCCAGCGTCTCGGCTGCCGTCGTCATCAGATGAGCAGCATGACCATGATCGTTCCCATGAGGATGAAGGAGAGAGAAGCGGCGGTCGGATAGTCGAGCGACTCCAGGAACTTCGCCTGGATGACGTTCCCGATCATCGCCTGGTTGGGCGTGCCGAGCAACGCAGCGTTGATGAAGTCCCCAGCAGCCGGGATGAACGTCAGCAGCGTTCCCGCGACGATCCCGGGCATCGAGTGGGGCACCGTCACCCGCAGGAATGACTGCGTCGACGAGGCATAGAGGTCCTTCGACGCTTCGAGAAGCCGGGGGTCGATCTGCTCGAGCGAAACGTAGAGCGGCAGCGCCATGAAGGGGAAGAAGTTGTAGGTGATGCCGGCGACGACCGCGAACGTCGTCGCCAGCAGCCTGCCGTCGGGCCCGAGCACGTGGACGTCTCGCAGGACGCGGACGACCGGTCCCTGGTCGGCGAGGATGTTGAGCCAGGCGAGCGTCCGCACGAGGTAGGTGACGAAGAACGGCGCGACGATGAAGAGCAGGAAGAGGTTCCGCCAAGGCCCGGCCCGAAAGGCGATCCAGTACGCGAGCGGATAAGCGAGGACGAGGCACGCGAGTGTCGCGATGCCCGCGTAGACGAACGAGCGGACGAGCTGCGTGTGGTATCCCGACAGGGCGGACGAGAAGTTCGAGAACTCCCAGGTGAACTGGAAGTGAGGGAAGAGCCCCGACTGGAGCGACTGGTAGCCGAGGAAGACCATCGGCACCAGGAAGAAGATCGCGAGCCACAGCATCCCCGGCGCGAGGAGCAAATAGGGCGTGAGGCTCCTATGGCGATGGAGGAAGGAGCCCAAGGAGCTACTGCCCCTGAACGGCCAACCACTTCTTGTTGTAGTCAGGGTTCGTCAGCATCGCCGGGTCGTTCTGGTGCATCTGCGAAAGGGTCTTGTCGGTCGGGAAGGTCAGGTCGTTCGTAGCCGCCTTGGGATCGAGCTTCACTGCAGCCTGCTTCACGTCTTTCACCGACGAGATGTAGTTCGCCCCGAGCGCCCACTGCGCGGAGATCACGGGGTCGTACATGAAGTTCATGTACGTCGAGGCCGTTGGCACGCTCCCTCCGAGCGGGATGATCATGTTGTCGGTCCAGATGATCCCGCCGTGAGTGGGGACGGCCCAGTGGAGGTGCGGGTCGGCGAGATTGGCGATGTCGCCGGACCACGCCATGGTCGCCGCGAGGTCCCCTTTGGCCAGGACCGGCCCGTAATCGTTGCCGTAGAACTTCCGGATCTGACCCGAGCTCACAGCCTTCTGGAGCCGCGCGATGGCCCGGTTGAACACCGCGTCGGTGACCTTGGCGGGATCGTCCCCGTTCTCGAGAATGACGAGCCCGAGCGTGTCGCCCATCGAATTCCAGACGCCGACTCTGCCCTTCAGCTTCGGATCCTCGAAGAGCTGCTTTACGGAGGTGACCGGGTCCGTCTCCTTCTCGTTCCAGCCGATGCCGTCCATGCCCGAGGCCCAGGGGAGCGAGTAGTCGCGGTTGGGATCGAACGGAGGATGCTGCTGCGCCGGGATGAGGTTCTTTATGTTCGGGATCAGGGTCTTGTCGAGCTTCTGCGCCCATTTGTTGGAGATGTACTCGCCGAGGAAACGATCATTGTCGGTCGAGACGAGGATGTCGCGCCCGATCCCCTGGCCCTTCGAGAGCCGCCCCTGCACCTTCGCGAAGTAGCCCGGGTTGTCGTTTACCTCCTCGTAGTAGTTGACCTTGATCCCGGTCTTCGTCTCGAACTGCTGCAGCGTCGTCGGCTTGTGGATGCCGGCGGCTTTGAGCGTCTGCGGCGTGTCGATGTAGTACGGCCAGTTCGCGAAGTTGAGGACCTTCTTGAGCTCCTCGGTCGACGCGCCGCCACCGCTACCGCCACTGCCGCCGCAGGCCGCGAGCAGAGCGGGCACCGACAGTGCTGCAGCGCCCGCCGCCCCACGGCGCAGGAGCTCAGCGCGGGTCATATCCTCGTTCATTCCGACATCTCCTCTCCTCGCTCGACCACGAAGGTCGACTCTGGACTCCAGCTCAACGTGACGTTCGAACCCGGCACCGGAATCCGCTTGCCGGAGTCGATGTTCTGCGCAAAGACATGCACCGTGCCTGCGGGCGTATCGACGACGAACTGCGTCGCGACGCCGATATAGGCGGTCTCGGCGATCGTCCCCGGAAGCCGATTCTGTCCGCCGCTTTCGCCAAGCGTGATCTTCTCGGGCCGAACTCCGGCCGCCACCGGCCCACGCTTCCCGTCCACCTGCGCCTGCACGAGCGTCCCGTCGGCGAGCCGGACGCCATCGGGGTCCTCGACCACACCCGAGAGCAGGTTCGAGACGCCGAGGAAGCCGGCCACGAACGCAGAGGCAGGCCGCTCGTAGAGCTCGTCGGGCGGTCCGAGCTGCTCGACGTGTCCCTGGTTCATCACGGCGATCCGGTCGGCCATCGTCATCGCCTCCTCCTGGTCGTGCGTGACGTGGATGAAGGTGATGCCGACGTCGTGCTGGATCGCCTTCAGCTCGAGCTGCATCTGCTTGCGGAGCTTGAGGTCAAGCGCGCCGAGCGGCTCGTCGAGTAGCAGCACGCGTGGCTTGTTCACGAGCGCTCGTGCCAGGGCGACCCGCTGCTGCTGGCCGCCGGAGAGCTGGCGGGGCTTGCGCCTTTCCAGCCCTTCGAGACCGACGAGGCGGAGGATGTCGAGCACGCGACCTCGCACCTCCTTGCCGCGGACGCCGCGGCGGCGCAGGCCGAACGCGATGTTCTCCAAGATCGAGAGGTGCGGGAAGAGCGCGTATGACTGGAAGACGGTGTTGACGTCGCGCTTGTACGGCGGGCGGCCCGTGACCGGCTCCTCGCCGAGGTAGATCGCGCCGTCGGTCGGCTCCTCGAAGCCGCCGATCATCCGCAGGGTCGTCGTCTTGCCGCAGCCCGAGGGGCCGAGCAGGGCGAAGAAGCTGCCGTGCGGGATCTCCAGCGAGACGTCGTCGACCGCAACCACGTCGTCGAAGCTCTTGGTGACGTGGTCGAGCCGGACGTCGACTGTTTCGTTCGGGGTCTGACCCGGGGTCTGACCCCGATCGGGGCGCTCACGGCTCTCGACCGCCATCACGCTGTCCTCGCGCGTTCGCCGTCCTGTACCCGGGCGCCCCAGTCGTAGAGCTGCTTCCAGAGCTCGAGGTAGAGGAAGCTCTCGGTCGAGACGACGCCGTCGAGCGCGCGAACGCGGTTCGTCAGGTCGAGCAGCTGGCGGCGGTCGGCGCAGACGAGCTCGACGAGGATGTCGAACTGGCCGGCGGTGACGACCACGTAGCCGGCTTCTTCCCAGCGGGCGATCTCGTCCGCGACCGGCTCGGGCGCCCCGGCGGTGCGGATGCCGACCATCGCCTGCGCGTCGAAGCCGAGCCCGAGCGGGTTCGTGACGGCCGTGACCTGGAGGATGTCGTCATCGCAGAGGCGGGCGTAGCGCGCGCGGATCGTCGCCTCGGAGACGCCGACCCGCTTCGCGATCCGCCGGAACGGCTCGCGTCCGTTCTTCTGCAGCGCCTCGATGATGCTCTTGTCGACCGCGTCGACGTGCCTGGGGACGCTGACCGCCCCACGCCGCAACCGCTGGTCAACGCTGCGCAATGCGTGGTGATTAGACCACGCTTGTTCGCGTTGCGTCAATCAGCTTCAGTCGATCTTCGCCATCACGTGCTTGATCTGCGTGTAGTCCTCGAGGGAGTACGCGCTCAGGTCCTTGCCATAACCGGACTGCTTGTAGCCGCCGTGCGGCATCTCCGAGACCAGCGGGATGTGGTCGTTGATCCAGACCGTGCCGAACTGGAGCTTGCGCGCGGCGTTGAGGGCGCGGCCGATGTCGCGGGTCCAGACCGAGGCCGCGAGCCCGTAGTCGACGTCGTTCGCCCAGGCGAGCGCCTCGTCGTCGTCCGCAAAGCGCTGCACGGTCACGACCGGGCCGAAGACCTCGCGCTGCACGATCTCGTCCTCCTGGCCCACCTCGGCGATCACCGTCGGCCTGACGAAGAAGCCCCGGTCGCCGTTCGTCCCGCCGCCCGTCAACACCTTCGCCCCCTGCGCGCGGTCGAGGAAGCCGAGCACGCGCTCCTGTTGCGCCTTCGAGATCACCGGGCCCATCTCGATCTCGTCGCCCTCGGCCGGGTCGCCGACGTGAAGCGACTCGACCGCGGGAACGAGCTCGTCGAGCAGCTTGGCGTAGATCTTCGGGCCGGCGACCACACGCGAAGCGGCGGTGCAGTCCTGCCCGGAGTTCCAGTAGCCCGCGATCTTGATCCCCTCGGCGACCGCGGCCGGATCGGCGTCGTCGAACACGATCACGGGCGCCTTCCCGCCCAGCTCGAGGTGGACGCGCTTGAGCGTGTCGGCCGCAGTCCGGGCGATCTCCTTGCCCGTCGCCACGTCGCCGGTGAGCGACACGAGACGCACGTCGCGATGGCGAACGATCCCCGCGCCGACCGGCTCGCCGTCACCGGTGATCACGTTCAAGACCCCGGCCGGCAGGATCTCGGCCGCGAGCTCGGCGAACCGTAGCGTCGTCAGCGGCGTCTGCTCCGACGGCTTCAGCACCTGGACGTTGCCGGCCGCGAGCGCGGGCCCCATCTTCCAGACCGCCATCATCAGCGGGTAGTTCCACGGCGCGATCCCGCCCACGATCCCGAGCGGCTCGCGCCGGATCATGGACGTGTAGCCGCGCATGTACTCGCCGGCCGACTTGCCCTCGAGCAAGCGCGCCGCGCCTGCGAAGAAACGGAAGTTGTCCGAGCAGACGGGCAGCTCGTCCTTCGCGTACGAGAGCGGCTTGCCGACGTTCTGCGACTCGAGCTCGGCCAGCTCGTCGGTGTGCTCGTCGATCGCGTCCGCCAGCTTGAGCAGCGCCTCGGCGCGCTCGCCCGGAGTTGTCTCCAGCCACTCGGGCAGCGCCTTCTTGGCCGCCTCGACGGCCCGGTCGACATCTGCCTGCGTCCCGCTGGGAACCTCGGCGATCGTCTCGCCGGTCGCGGGGTTCAGGACCTCCATCGTCCCGCCCTCGACCGCGTCGACCCACTCGCCGCCGACGAAGTTCTTGTGCTGGGAAACCGTCACGCTCATCGAAGACCTCCCGTTCGCGTCGCTGCTCAGCCTACCGCGCGTCGGCGCCCGGAAGCCCGCCGGTCCGCTCGGCCGTCAGGCGCTGGGCGAGCCAGACCGGGATCAGCGACATGACGATCACGAACAGCGCGACCACATTGACTACCGGCTGCGCGACCGGACGGAAGAGGTTCGCGAAGATCCAGATCGGCAGCGTTTGCTGCGCGCCGGCGGTGAAGATCGTGACGACGACCTCGTCCCACGAGAGGGCGAACGCGAGGAGCGCCCCCGCCAGTAGCGCCGTCCTCATCTGGGGGAAGGTCACGTACCGGAACGTCTGCCAGGAATCCGCGCCCAGGTCGGCCGACGCCTGCTCCAGAGACCCCGATACCCGTCGGAGGCGCGCCTGTGCGTTGTTGTAGACGACGACGATGCAGAAGGTCGCATGCCCGATGATGATCGTCAGCAGACCGAACCTGACTCCGACCGTCTCGTACGTCGTCCGCAGCGCCAACCCGCTGATGATGCCGGCAGGATCACTACCAGCGAAATCGCGTCGCGCCCGAAGAAGTCGAAGCGGGAGACGGCCAGTGACGCCAAGGTGCCGAGCACGAGAGCGACCGCCGTCGCGCCGAGCGCGGCGCGGACCGACAGCCAGAGCGCCTGGCGCACGCCGGGGTCGTGGTAGGCCGTGGAGAACCACTTCGTCGTGAACGTGTGGATCGGCCAGCTCTGCGTGACGCTCTTGTTGAAGGCGTACACCGCGATCAGGATCAGCGGCAGGTAGATGAAGGTGAGCGTCACCGCCGACCCGAGCCGCAGCAGCATGCGCGTGAGGCGGGACTCGACCATCAGAGCGCGGCGAAGGCCCCGAGACGCCGGGCCACGACCAGGTAGACGATCATCACCACGATCGGCACGAGCGTGAACGCCGCCGCCACCGGCAGGTTCGTCCCGTGGTTGTCGTAGATCAGGGTCCCGATGAACTGCTGGCTCGTGATCAGCTTCGGCGCGATGTAGTCACCGAGCGTGAGGGAGAACGTGAAGATCGAGCCCGCGACGACGGCCGGAAACGCGAGCGGCAAGGTCACTCGCCAGAACGTCCGCAGCGACCTGCCGCCGAGGTCGGCGGACGCTTCGAGCAGCGAGGACGGGATCCGCTCGAGCCCCGCGTAGACCGGCAGGATCATGAATGGCAGCCAGAGATAGGTGAACACGAGCCAGAGGCCGGCCGACGAGTAGCCGTGGAACGAGATGCCCAACGGGCCGAGGACCCAATTGAGCATGCCCTCGCCGGACAAAATGATTCGCCACGCGTAGGCCTTCACAAGGTAGCTGGCCCAGAGGGGCATCAGCACCGCAACGACGAGCAGGTTCCTCGCGCGCGGCGACGCGACGCGGGCCATGTAGTACGCGATCGGGAACGCCAGCACGGCGTCGGCGATCGTGACGAGGGCCGCCATCTGGATCGTCCGCCAGGCGACGTTGCGGTAGACCGGCTCATCGAAGAGGCGCCGGAAATTGTCCAGCGTGTAGGTGTGCACGACTTGCGAGGTGAAGGGGTCGACGTTCCAGACCGCCGCCAGCAGGAGGACGATCAGCGAGCCGAGGTAGGCGACGGCCAACCAGCCCAACGGGAGCGCGAGCAGCAGCGCCAGGCTCAGGCGCGGATGGCGGTAGAAGTACACGGAGAGTCGCCGCCCCGGGCTTCCCCGGGGCGGCGACTGCTCGTACGGAACGGAGGTCACGCGGCGAGCGTGCTGACGATCAGCCTCGAATCTCCGTCCAGGCGTTCACCCAGTCCTGCTGGGTCTTGCAGGTCCCACCCTTGCCGCCGCAGTCCGCGGTGGGCGTCGTCCAGTAGTAGACGTTCTTCCACCACGACTCGTCTGCCGCGTGGAGTTGCGTGCAGAAGTCCTTGTTCGTCGTCAGCGGGCACGCCTTCAGGTTCGCCGGCGCCTCGCCGAAGGACTCGGCCACCTTCGCCTGGGCCTGCGGGGACTCGATGTAGTTCATCCACATGTACATGCAGTTCGGGTGCGCAGCCTTCGAATAGATCATCCAGGTGTCCGACCAGCCGGTCGTGCCCTCCTTCGGCTTGATCGCGTTCACCGGCTTCTTGTCAGCCTTGAGGATGTTCTCCATGTAGGGCCAAGTCGTGCCGATCACAACGTCCTTGTTGGCGTACGACTGGACCTGCTTCGCGTAGTCGGCCCACCACTCGCCCACGTTCGGCTTGAGGCTCTTGAGCAGGTTGACGGCGGCCGTGAACTGCTTGTCGTTCAGCTGGTACGGGTTGTCGATGCCGAGGTCGGGCTTGGTCGCCTTCAGGTACAGCGCCGCGTCCGCGATGAAGATCGAATCGTCGTAGATCGAGATCTTCTTCTTGTACGGCGTGTTCGGGTTCCAGATCGCCGACCAGCTGGTCGGGGCGGGGTTAACGACGGCCCGCGGCCGTGCGGAACGCCGTACGGCTGCCCGTTCAGCGAGTTGTAGTCCTGGTTCTTGAGGCCGGACGCGACGTCGGCGTAGTTCGGGATCAGCTTCGTGTCCACCGGCGCGACGTCGCCGCGCTTCATCAGCCGGACGGTCGCGTTACCCGACGCCGAGACACCGTCGTACTGGCCGGTCGAGATCAGGTCGATCATGTCGTCGGACGTGGCTCCGTCCTTCGTCACGACCTTGCAGCCCGTTTCCTTCGTGAACTGGTCCGCCCACGACTTGTCCGCGTAGCCGGCCCAGATGACGAGATCGACCTCGCCTTCCGCCCGGGCCTTGGACTTGATCTCGGATAGCGTCGAGCCGAGGCCCTTCACCTCGGTGCTCGCGCCTTTGCTCGCGCTACTTCCTCCGCTGCTTCCGCAGCCTGCGGCGGCGAAGGCGAGCACTCCGGTGAGGAGCGCGCACGCGCTCCAGCCCGCGAGGCGGGTGAACTGCTTGTTCATCGTTCTCCTTCCCTCTCCCCCTCCCAATCGAGCTCGAGCTGGTGTTCTGGGCGCCACTCGAGGATGACGTTCCTGCCTTGCGCATCGAGCGCCTCCGCGGAGGAGGTCTCGAGGTTCTGCCGGACGACCTGGAGTTCGCCGCCGCGGTCGAGCTCGACTACGTAGCGGGTCACCATGCCGGCGTAGACGACGCCTTTGATCCGACCGGGCTCGGCGTGCGAGCCTGCGGTCGGAGCCGTGTCCGTCTCGGTCATGCGGATCTTCTCCGGCCGCACGGCGAAGCGACTGCCGTCCCGCTCGATCACGTTCGAGACTCCGACGAAGCCGGCGACGAACGCGTTGGCCGGCCGTTCGTAGACCTCCGCTGGGGAGCCCAGCTGCTCGATCTGGCCGAGGTTGAAGACCGCGAGCCGGTCACTCATCGTCAGCGCCTCGTCCTGGTCATGCGTGACGTAGACGAAGGTGATCCCGAGCTCCTGCTGCAGGCTCTTCAGGAAAAGTTGCATCTCTTGGCGCAGCTTCAGGTCGAGAGCCCCGAGCGGCTCGTCGAGCAGCAGCACCTCGGGTTGGTTGACGAGCGCGCGGGCGAGCGCAACCCGTTGGCGCTGCCCGCCCGAAAGTTGGCTCGGCTTCCGGCCGCCGACTCCGGGGAGCCGCATCGTCTCGAGCACGTCGTCGACGCGCGCCTTGCGCTCGGCGCGGCCGACCCCCTTGACGCGGAGACCGTAGGCGACGTTGTCCGCGATCGTCATGTGCGGGAAGAGCGCGTAGTCCTGGAAGACCGTGTTCACGTCGCGGAGATAGGGCGGTCGGTCCGTGACGTCGACACCGCCGAGCTCGACGCGGCCGTCGTCTGGGCGCTCGAACCCGGCGATCACGCGGAGCGTCGTCGTCTTGCCCGAGCCCGACGGCCCGAGCAGCGTGAAGAACTCGCCCGCCTCAATCTCGAGATCGACGCCGTCGACCGCGACCACGTCGCCGTACGACTTCCGCACTCCCGCGAGCCGAACGCCCGCAGCGTGCGGCGAGATGGCGAGGGCCTGCTCCCCGAAGGTTCGCTCCTGGACTGACACCGCCGGGCGATTATCTCTCGTCGGCGCGAGGCGGCGAGCATGACTGTGGCTCGCCTTCGCAGCAGCCGAGCTTCAAACGGCAACGCGGGCACTGCCACGTGCCATGCCGCCACTCCATCTGCGCTGCACAGCGCAGGCAGCGCTCGCTGGACTCGGACCGCGCTTGCACGCGGCCCAAGCTAGCGCGCGTCCCCGACGTTACGAGGCTTTGCCAGGCGTGTGCAGGAGACTTTCGACCTCCTCCACGCCCTGGACCTTGTGCGCCTTCGAGACCAGGTCGTCGATCAGCTCCGCCGAGTCGACCTCGCCGCGGAGGACGATCTTGCCGTTTTCGGCGTTGACGTTGATCTTGCCCTTGGGCACGTCGGGCTCACGGAAGATCTCCGTCTCGACCTTGCGCGCGAGTGTGACGTCGTCCGGCTGCGGCTTCGGTTCTTCCTTCAGGTGCGTCGCCTGCTTGCCGAGAGCGTTCGCCCGCGCTGCGGTTCCCTTGATCATGCGCTTGCCGTGGCGGCGCGTAAGTCCTGCGAGCCGGTCCGCGGCCACCTTGCGGCGGCGTCGGCCGTTCTCTGGGTCGAAGAAGTAGCTGAGCGCAGCCCCGAGGGCGATCAGCCGGAGCCGGCGAGTGCGCGCCACCTCAGTCGCCCCAGTCGAAGTCGCGCGACTTGCTCCAGAGCCCTTGTTCCTGCGTTGGGGGCTCCTCCTCGGGCCAGACGTCTTCCTTGAGGGACTCGGGGGCGATCGCCGGCTCCTCGCCGTCCATCGTCTCCTCGAGCCTCGCCTGCTCCTCGGTCTTGAAGAGCGGGTGATTCTCGAACGGATCCTCGTGCTTGTAGCGGTCGAGCGGCTTCTCGGACTCGAGCTCGGAGTTCCGCTCCTTCAGCTCGAGATGGTCCTGGATGACTTGTGCAAACAACGAAGAAGATTCCACCGGGACAGGTCCTCCCATAGTTTCGTCCAACGGCAGGCCAGTCTAACGCCTCTCGGATACGCCGGCGGTCATCACTTTGTTCTTTCCGGCACGTTTAGCCTCGTAGAGGGCCCCGTCGGCGGCGGCGACGAGATTGTCGGCGCCGGCCGCTTCGGGATAGGCGGCGACGCCGAGGCTGACGGTGACGTGGACCTTCGTCCCGTCCGGCGCGAGGATCGTTCGCTGCTCGAGCGCGACGCGGGTGCGCTCGGCGAGCCGAGCCGCGCCCTCGAGGTCGGTGCCGGGCAGGACGATTGCGAACTCCTCGCCGCCCCAGCGAGCCGGCAGGTCGATCTCGCGGACGCACTCGCGCAGCGTTTCCGCGAACTCCATCAGGACGCTGTCTCCGACCGGGTGACCGAAGCGGTCGTTGATCGACTTGAAGCTGTCGAGGTCGGCCAAGACGAACGCTACGGAGCCGCCGAACCGCTCGGCGCGCAGCAACTCACCCGCAAGCGAGTCTTCGCACTGCCGGCGGTTCGCGAGCCCGGTGAGCATGTCGACGAGCGCCTGGCGCGTGACGATCCGGTGCAAGCGGGCGTTCTCGAGCGCGACCGCGGCATGGGCGACGAGCGACGCCGCCATCCGACGTTGCTCGATGGTGAAGCCGCGCCCGGCGAGCGTGACCGTGCCGAAGCTCTGCCGGCCGGCGGTCAGCGGAAGCTCGAACCGCTCGCCGCGATCCGAGAGCGAGCCCGACTGGACGACCTCGCCGCCGAGGCCGACTACGAGGCCGCCGGTCGCGCCGGTCGCCTCGACCACCGTCTCGACGATCACGCGTAGGAGCTGGTCGATGTCGTGCGTGGCTGCGAGCGCCTCGCCGAAGCGCACGGTCGCGTCGCGCAGGCGCCCGCGCTCCGCGTTGAGCTCCGCCATCCGCTCCTCCAGCTGGTCGGCCATCTCATTGAACGCGAGCCCGAGCCGCGCGAACTCGTCCCGGCCGGAGACCGGGACGCGCCGGTCGAGGCTCCCGCGGGCAATCGCGTTGGCCGCGTCGGCGAGGCGGCCGAGCGAGACGACGATCGAGCCGCCGACGGCGTAGGCGACGAGACCGATCAGGAAGAGCGAGCCAAGCACGCCGAGGAGCAGCCGGCGGTCGGCGTCGCCGACGGCGTTGTTGATCCGGCTTTGCGGGGAGACGATCGCGAGCGAGGTCGCCCTCGGGCCACTCTGGGGCGCCGTGGCAAGAGCCCTGTAGCTGGTGCCGCCCACGTGCAGCGTCCGCGGGGCCACCGGTGGCGGCAGCCTCTCGCCGACGAGCGCGCTCGGGCCGGCGGACACGACACCGTTCTGCACGACCAGGAGCCTGTCGCCTTCTCTGAGCCCCGCTCGCTGGCCAAGCGACGAGCGGTCCGCCAGCGAAACGCCGGCAAAGAGCGCGCCGAGCTCCCGGCTGCCGACGACGACGGTGAACTGCGACGGCGCCCCGATCGTCTTCACCGGGGCCGTCGTAAGAGCCTGTGAGCGCAGCCAAATGGTTTCCTTGCCGGCGAGCATTCGCCGGAGCGCTTTGCGGTCGTGCCGCTCGAGCGCGTGCTGGAACCGGGGGCTCCTTGCGAGCGCGCTAGCCCGTGTGTTCGTCCGGTCGAGTTCCGCCTTGTACGAGCCGTAGACGGCCCGCAAGACGGCCTGGAGGCGAACGTCGACGCCGCGCGTCTCGCTCCGTCGCGCAACCGAATGGAGGCCCCACGCCGCCGCGCCCAACGGAAGGAGCGAGACGAGCAGGAAATATGCGACCAGCTTCAGTTTGAAGCTCATTCAGACCCCGCTATGGAGAATCGTTCATTTTGCCGATACCCGGCTACAGTGGATCGGCATATGGAGGGGAGTTTGTGAGCAGGATTCTCGCAATCGTCGTGATATCGCTGGCCTTTACGGCCTCGTTAGTCGCCGCGCTGAACTTGCCTACGCTCGTAATCGACGGCCGCGCGCCCGTACAGCGCCTCACGATTGCGCCCCGCACCAAGCAGACGACGGTTCAAGCCGCGCCTCTGCCGGCCGCCAAGCACGTGCAGCCGGCCGCGCCGCCGGCCGTTCAAGGCGTGCTCGCGCCACCGGCGGTCGCGGCTCCGGCCGGTACTGCCACGCTTGTCGTTCGCGCCCGGCCCGCCGCCGTTCGCGTTCGGCACGTCGTTCGACGCACCGCGCCTGCCCCTGCCGCCCCGGCCGCGAAGCCGCCGCCCCAACCGGTCGCGCCTACCCCTCAGGCGCCTCCGCTGCCGGCGACGCCCGCAGGCACCAAGCCCAAGCACGAGCATCAGGGACCCAAGGGGAACGGGAACGGGCATGGGCGCGGCCACGGACCGAAGTCGCCCGCGGGGCCGCCGCCCGGGCACGGGCACGGGCACGACCACGGCAATCATGGGCACGACCACGGCGATGACGGCGGCGACGGGCACAGCGGTCACGGGCACGGCGACGACGATCAAGGTCAGGACGGCGGCAAGCAGCACGGCGACGGCTCGAAGCACTAGCATCCAGCCGATGCCACGCCTCACACGCCGCGCAGGAACGATCGGGCTCGCGCTGACGATCTGGGACGTCTGGCAGCGGATCCCGCCGCGCCACCGCAAGCAGATCGTCAAGCATGCGCGCAAGCACGGCCCCAGGCTGGCCGCGCGCCTGGTGCAGTCGCAATCCCGCCGCCGGCGAAGCTAACTCAACGCTTCGCGAACGATGCGGTCCTGCTCGCGCAAGTGCGCGGTCGGGTAGCCCTCGCTGGGGCTCGCGCGCCACGGGCGGCCCGCGTAACGCAGCGTCACGTCCGCCTGGAGTGTCTCCTCGAGGCGGTGCCGGATCGCTCGCCACGCTCCCATGTTCTGCGGCTCCTCCTGGGCCCAGACGAGCTCTTCGAGGTTCGGGAACGAGCGGACGAGCTCCCCGGTCCGTGCGACCGGGAACGGGTAGAGCTGCTCCACCCGGCCGATCGCGATCCACGGTGCCTCGTGGCGTAGCTCGTGGCCGGCGAGGTCGTAGTAGAACTTGCCCGAACAGAGGACAAGGCGGCGGACGTTCTCCGGCGAGACGTCGGGATCCGGGATCACCTGGCGGAACGAGCCGTCGGTGAGGTCGGCGAGCGTCGATGAGGCCTCCTTCAGCCGCAGCAGGCCCTTGGGCGTCATCACGACGAGCGGACGGGCGCTGGGGTCGAGCGCCTGGCGCCGCAGCAGATGGAAGTGCTGCGCCGCGGTCGTGCAGTTGGCGACGCGGATGTTCTCCTGCGCGGCCAGCTGGAGGAAGCGCTCGAGCCGGGCGCTCGAGTGCTCTGGGCCGTTGCCCTCGTAGCCATGCGGGAGGAGTAGCGTCAGGCGTGAGGTCTGGCCCCACTTCGAGAGGCCGGAGACGATGAACTGGTCGACCGCGACCTGCGCGCCGTTGACGAAGTCGCCGAACTGGGCCTCCCAGCAGACGAGCGTCTCGGGCGCTGCGACCGAGTAGCCGTACTCAAACCCGACGCAGGCGAACTCCGACAGCGGCGAGTTGTGCACCTCGAACGACGCGGCGGCCTCTTTCAGGCTCTGGACCGGCGTGTACGCCTCGCCGGTTCGGACGTCGTGCAGGACGAGGTGGCGATGCGAGAACGTGCCGCGCTCGGTGTC
>VAXD01000155.1 GCA_005884155.1 Actinomycetota bacterium
ACCGACACGCTCTCCTACGCGATCGCCGTCGAGGAGCTGACGCGGATCGACTCGTCCGTCGCGATCACGATGGCTGCGCACACGTCGCTGGGCACGATGCCGATCCTGCTCTTCGGCAACGAGGAGCAGAAGCAACACTGGCTGCCCGATCTCGCGTCGGGCCGCAAGCTCGCCGCCTTCGGGCTGACCGAGCCGGGAGCCGGCTCGGACGCCGCCGCCGCGCGAACGACCGCAGAGCTACGCGACGGGCAATGGGTGGTCAACGGCTCGAAGATCTTCATCACGAACGCCGGCACCGACATCACGGCCTGCGTGACGATCACGGCACGTACCGGCGACGACGAGATCTCGAACCTGATCGTCCCGAACGGCACTCCCGGCTACGAGATCTCGGCGCCGATGGAGAAGCTCGGCTGGCGCGCCTCCGACACGCGCGAGCTCTCGTTCCGCGACTGCGCCGTGCCGGAGGAGAACCTGCTCGGCGCGCGCGGCCAGGGGTTCCGCCAATTCCTCGAGATCCTCGACGGCGGGCGGATCTCGGTCGCGGCGATGGGCGTCGGTCTCGCGCAGGGCGCCTATGACCTCGCGTTCGCCTACGCGCAGGAGCGCGAGCAGTTCGGCAAGCCGATCGCGCAGTTCCAGGCGGTTCAGTTCACGCTCGCCGACATGGCCGTCGAGATCGAAGCCGGCCGCGCGCTCACCTACAAGGCGGCGTGGCTCAAGGACGAAGGCCGCCCGTTCGCGAAGGAAGCCGCGATGGCGAAGCTCTTCACCGGCGAGCTCTCACACCGGGCGGCGAACGCCGCGCTGCAGATCCACGGCGGCTACGGCTTCATGGAGGAGTCGGCGATCGCGCGGCTCTACCGCGACCAGAAGATCCTCGAGATCGGCGAGGGAACTAACGAGGTTCAGAGGATGGTGATTGCGCGGCATCTCGGCCTCGTCTCCTGAAGAGCCGGGCGGGCAGGAGCAGCACGACGACGAGCGCGACGAGCGCGCCGACGAGGATCAGGATCCGGTCCCGGGTCGACGACCCGCCGCCGGCCGGCTTCGCGACCTTGACTCCCTTCAGCCCTGCGAGCTCGCGCACGGCCTGCGCGGCCGACTCGGTCAGCGCCGTCGGGATCGTTCCGGGCTTCACGCGCTTGAGCACCTTCAGCTCCTTGTCGACCGGCTTGCCGTTGCCGTCGTAGAAGCCGAAGCCGGCCGGCATCGCCACGAGCAACCGGCCCGGGTACTGGAACGAGACCTCGTTCCAGAGGAACTTCGAGTACGGCTGCGGCTTGCCCCAGAGGCTGACGGCTGTGCCGAGGTCGCCGGTGAAGGCGATCACGGCGACCCGGATCGGGTAGCCCTTCGCGGTCGCCTCGTCGACCGTCTTCTGCAGGTCGCTCTTGGCCGACGCGGAGATCGGCGCCTCGAAGGGCAGGAAGACCTTATCGGTCAGGAGCACGTCGCTCGCGGGGTCGCCGTTCGCCTGCGCGCTCCCGGGCACGAGCAGCGCGAGCCCGACCAGGAGAAGCGTCGCGCGCTTCACGGGCGCTCCAACGCGCGTTGAGCCTCGTCTTCCTCGCTCAGCAGCCGCAGCAGGAAGTACGAGAGCGCAGCGAAGAAGACAATCAGCTGCTCCCCGTTCATCAGAATGCCGCCCAGATTCTGGTCCTTCGTCGCGGAGAGCCCCCACAGCCGCGGCGCGTGCTCGTAGAACGCGTAGAACGCGCGCGCCGAGAAGATGTACGCGAGCGAAAGGAACGCCGAGCCAACGAACGCGATCCCGAGGTAGGCGAGGCGCACGGCCGTCGAGACGTGTTGCGGCGCGTCGGAGAAGACCGGCCACCAGAAGAGAAGCCCGGCCAGGATCAGCAGCCCGTGCTCGAGGTTGAGCGGCCAGCCGGTCCGAAGGGCCCAGTCGTAGAAGGGCGGCAGGTGGACGCCGTACCAGACCGCCAGCCAGAGCGGCAGCGCGACGGCCGGCCGGGTGGCGAGCTCGAACGGCCTCCCGCCGCGGCGCGAGACCGCGGTGCGCATGGCCGGCGTCAGGCCGAGAATCAGGAGCGGCGGCGCCCAGTCCGCGATCATCACGTTCTGGAGCAGGTGGATCACGAGCAGGTAGTGGACCGCGATCGTCTCCAGCGGCGAGTTGAGCGAGAACACCACGAGCGCGACGCCGAGGCCGAAGAGCGCTGCCCGCCCGCGGCTCGGGCGCTCGACGGTTCGCGCCATCCGGACGTAACCGACCACCGCTGCCGCGCCGAGCACGAGGAAGATCCACTCGAAGCTGAACGACGTCGATGCGGGCGGATTCACTGCGAGAGGAGCGGCCGCCGCGCGCGCCGGCCCACCAGGTACGGCCGCAGCAGGAGCGCGACGCAGGTCCCGAGCGTGAGCAGCTGCTCGACCATCATCACCGCTCCCGCGAGCCGCTGGTCGGTCAGCGGCGAGATGCCGAAGAGCGGCTCGGCCGGATGCGCGTAGCGCGCGTAGACCGGCGCCGAGCTGAAGAGCAGCACGTCGACGACAGCCTGCGCGAGGGCCAGCATCGCGAGCGCGAAGAAGATCCGCTGCGGCCGGCGCAGGCGCTCGTGTCGGGCCGGGTCGACGAGTTGCGTCCACGCGAGGAAGCCGGCAACGACGAAGCTCGCGTGCTCGAGGTCGTGCACGAGGGGATGCGCGGCCGCGTAGTCGTAGATGCGCGGCACGTGCCAGGCGAGGATCGTCGCGCCCCAGAGCCCGAGGCTGACGAGCGGGCGCAGCAGGAACGAGAGGAGCCCGCTCAGCGGCCGGAAGCCGGCGAGCGGGCGCAGCAGCCCGGGTGGCAGCAGGAAGAAGACGAGCGGGCCGCGCACCGCGACGAGGATCAGCGCCGGGGCCGCATCGCCGATCAGGACGTGCTGAAGCATGTGCGCCGAGAGGAGGCGTTCGTCTCCGGCCTCGTCCAGCGGCGAGACGAGCGGCAGCACGAGCAGCGCGAGCCCGGCGGCAAAGAGAGCGGCCCGGCTCCAGCCCGCATGGCCAGGGCTCCTGCGCCGCAAGCGGACGAACGCCTGCACGAAGAGAGCCGCTGCGAGCACGGCCCCGATGAGAACTCCCGGCGGCGCCTGCCACGACGTGGAGAGATTGGCGCTCGGCACGAATCAGCAGCGTAACCAAACGCCTGTCGGTTGACAGGCAGTCACCGCGGTCGTGATCCTGCCTGCAAATGGGCCGGGTTCTCTGCCTCTGTCTGACCCTGCTCGTCGTTGCCGGCTGCTCCTCGTCCGGGCCGAGCATCCCGACGATCGGGGCCGCGAGGACGTTCGCGCTGAGCGGCTTCACGCCGCATCGGATCGCGCACCCTGGCCTCGCGAAGCTCTCGTTCACGATCCGGCAGCCGTCGGGCGCGCCGCTGACCTCGTACCGGCACGGCGCCGGACCGCACACCGGGGTTCACCTGATCGTCGTCCGGCACGATCTCGGCGCGATCATCCACCGCCACCCGCCGATCGGCACGAACGGGCGAATCTCTCAGGCGATCGACTTCCCAACCCCCGGGCCCTACCGCGTGCTCGTCGACGCCTATCCGGCGGTGCAGGGTGCGCCGCGGAACTTCCAGCTGCACGAGTACGTCCACGTTGGAGGCGCCTACCACCCGCAGGCGCTCCCGCCCTACTCGCCGAAGGTCACCGTCGACGGCTACCACGTCACGCTTGCGCGATCGAGCCCGCACACCTCACCGCGACGGTCAGCGATCCGTCCGGCAAGCCGCTCACCTTCACGCCCTGGTACGGAGCGCTCGCGCACGCGATCTTCTTCCGTGACGGCTCGCTCGACTACTTCCACACCCACGTCTGCGGGCCGTCGACTCCGGGCTGTACAAGCATCTTCGGCGGCGCGCGCGTCACGGGAACCTCGTCGAAGCCGGGCAAGCTGCAGGTCGGCGTCCTGCTGCCTGTTGCCGGGACCTGGCGGCTCTTCCTCCAGTTCCAGGCGGGAGGCCGGATCCTGACCGCACCGTTTACGCTCAAGGTCACATGAGGCGCCTGCTCTGGCTGCCGGTGGTCGCGCTGCTCGTGCTCGCGGCGCGCTGGCTCTGCTACGCGCTCGCCGCGCCGAGCCCGCTCTCGGGGCGGCTCGAGGCTTCGGCCGGCGGGCCGCGGATGGTCGTGGTGACCCTCGTTTCTGCCTCGCTCGCCGTCGCGCTCTCCGTCTTCGCCGTCTGGCTGGCCGCGCTCGGCGTCCGCGAGCGGGCCCGCCTGCGCCCGGAGCGCGTCGAGCCGAGCATCCGCCTGCGCCGCCTCGCATTCCGGTTCGCCGCGCTCAATGTTCGAGTCGTACCTGCACTGGCGCGCGGGGATCGGCTTCCACGGCCTCTCCTGCCTCGTCGGGCCCGTGCACCGGAACGCGATCCCGATCCTCGGTGCTCTCGCGCTGGCCGCGGCCGCGCTCGCGGAGGCCGGCTCGCACCTGCTCGCCTGGATGCGCGCCGTTGTCCGCGAGCTCCTTCGGCAGCGGCTCGAAGCACAGGTTCCCGAGACAACTCCCAGCTTCCCCGAGGCGCCGGCCTCGCGACCGGCGTACCTGCGCCCGCGCCCGCGCGGGCCGCCGCTTCCCGCGTAGCCGGCTTTTCACCTACGCGAAAGGAGATCGAATGAGAAGGGCCGTGGTGCTCGCCACGGTGGCGGCTGTGTCGCTCGTGCTTGCGCAGACTGCGTTTGCGCACGCGATCCTGAGCCCGCCCGTGGCCAAATCGAAGGTCCTGCAGCAGTTCACGCTCTCGGTTCCGACCGAGGAGGCGAACTCGACGACGACGCAGATCGAGCTGACCGTGCCGAGCGGCTTCGCGGTCGACTCGTTCGAGCCCTCCCCGGGCTGGAAGCGCACCGAGCAGTCGACCGGCTCGGGCGAGGAGACGGTCGTCCAGAAGGTGACCTGGAGCGGCGGGAAGGTCCCGACCGGCGAGGACTCCGTCTTCCGCTTCAACGCCAGCCTGGACTCGAACAAGACGTACGTCTTCGACGTGCGGCAGACGTACTCGAACGGGAAGATCGTCGACTGGAGCGGACCGGAGAGCTCCGACACGCCTGCGCCTCTGATCGACGCGGTCTCGTCGCTCGGCGGCGGCGGAACGACCACGATCACGATCGTGGCGCTGATCGTCGGGGCAATCGGCGTCGTGCTCGGGATCGTCGCGCTCGCGACGAGGGGGCGCTCGCTCGCGTGAGACGAGCCTGCGTCCTCGCAGCGGCGGTGGCAACGGCGCTGGCCGTGCCCGCCGGCGCGTGGGCGCACGCCGCGCTGCTCAAGACCGTGCCGGTCGCGAGCCGGACGGTGAACAAGCCGCCGCCTGAGGTGCGGCTCACCTACAGCGAGCCGATCGAGCCTCGCTTTGCGATTGTCTCCGTCACCGACGCCGCAGGGCAGCAGGTGAGCTCGGGCTCTCCGCACACCGCGCCTGGCGAGCCGCAGACGCTGGTCACGCCGCTGCGCAAGGTGCCGGAGGGCTGGTACCTCGTCTTCTGGCGGGTGATCTCCGCGGACGGCCACCCGGTGCGCGGGGCGTTCACGTTCGCGGTCGGGCCGAACCCTGGGCCGCCGCCGCAGTTCCGGGTGCCGTCGCTGAGCGAGACGGCGCACACGCCGCAGCTGCTGATCGCCCGCTGGCTGACGTTCCTCTCGCTCTTTGCGGCGATCGGGCTGTTCGTGCTGCGAGCCGTGATCGCGCGGCCGGTCGCGAGGCGCGTGAGCGGGACGTCGCTGCGGCCGCTCTCGGTGGCGTTCTTCGTCGCGCTCGCGGCTGCGCTCGTCGTGATCCCGGTCTACGTCGTGCTCGCAACGGCGCAGTTCTCGCTCCGCTCGGCGTTTGACCTCGGCTCGATCCTGCCGGTCGCGAACGCGTCGTCGTTCGGGCACGACTACCTCCAGCTCGAGCTCGTCCTGGCGCTGTTCGGCGTCGCGGCGGCGATCGCGCTGGTACTCGACCGACCGGAGCGGCCGCAGCGCTCGGTCGTCGAGCTGCTCTCGCTCTGGGCGGCGCTCGCGGCGGCGGCCTCGACGCTCGTGATGCCCGGGCTCGCCGGTCACGCGGGGCAGCGCTCGCCGCGTGGTCTTGCGCTGCCGCTCGACTGGCTCCACCTCGCCGCCGGCGCGATCTGGCTCGGCGGGCTGATCGGGATCGTCGTGTTCTGGCTGAACGTCCGGCGCGAGGGACGCGTCGCCGCGCTGTCCGTCGTCGTGCCGCGGTTCTCGAACGTCGCGTTCGTCTCCGTGCTCGCACTGATCGGCTCCGGGATCGGCCAGTCGCTGCTCGAGCTGCCGACCCTCGGTTCGCTCTGGCAGACGAACTACGGCAAGGCGCTCCTCGTGAAGATCATCCTGCTGTTCGCGGCGCTCGCGCTTGCGGCAGTGAACCTCGCGCGGACGAAACCGAGACTCGAGGCCGCGGGCGTGCGGCCATCGGACGGCCCCGGCGCCGCGCTTCTGCTGCGCCGGCTCGTCCAGGGCGAGATCCTCTTCGTCGTCGGCGCGCTCTTCGCGGCTGCGGTGCTGACGAGCCTGCCGCCGCCTGCGAGCGCCCTCGCCCGCGTGAAGAACATCGCCGCGCGGGTCGGCCCTGGCGCGGTCTCGAAGGTGATCCAGAAGGGCCCGTACAAGATCCGCGTGCAGGTGAGCCCGAACCGCGCGGCGGTAAACAACACATTCACGGTGACAGTGACCAAGAACGCGCAGCCGGTGCGCGGCGCGGAGGTCGTCACCCAGTTCGACATGCTGGACATGGAGATGGGCACGCAGACCTACCGCTTCCGCCAGACGCACCCGGGCTCGTTCGCGAAGTCGGCGCCGGCGCTCGTGATGGTCGGACACTGGGCGCTGCAGTTCCAGGTCACGATCCCCGGCCAGCAGCCGTTCGTCGTCACACTCCTGGACAAGGCCTCCGGATGAACGTCTACACGCGCCTCGTGCTCGCTCTTGTCGCGCTGGCGGCGGCCGCTGCCGCCTGGGTGATCGTGATCGAGGCGATCCGCCGCACGGTCTAGGTGCGCGGCCAGGTCGCCGTCCTCGTCGCGGCGGTCGCGCTCCTCGCGCCCGCGCCGGCTGCTGCCCACCTCCGCACGAGCCGGGTCGCGGTCGACTACCGCGCGGCGGTCTCGCCACTTGCGCCCGACCTCGCCTCTGCGCTCTCGGTTCGTCTCTACCGTGCCGACCTCGCCGTCCGGCTCGCCGTCCACAGCGGCCACCGCTTGGTCGTGCTGGGCTACGCCGGTGAGCCGTTCCTGCGGCTCGAGCACGGGGAGGTGCTCGTGAACGCGGCTTCCCCGACGGCTGCAGGCGCTGGACTGACGCAAAGCGGCGCGGGCTGGCATGTTCTCGCGCGGAGCCCGAGCCTCACCTGGCACGACGCCCGGATTCGGGGCCTGCCGTCTGGCGTCGACCGAGGCACGTGGAGCCTCCCGCTGGTGGTGGACGGGCAGCACGCCCGCCTCCGCGGAACGATCGATCGCGTCTCGGCGCCGTCGCGGGTCGGCTGGCTCGTCCTCGGAGTGGTCTTTGCCGCGCTCACGGCGGTCCTCCTGGCGTGGCGCCCCAGACGCGCATTGCGCACCGCCTGCATCGTCCTCGGTGCGGTCTCGGCGATCGCCGCGCTCGTGACCGCAGCAGGCTTCTCGGCTGCCTCGACCGCATCGGAGGGGGTCTGGGTCGAGAGCGCGAACGAGGCCGTCTTCGTGCTCGTCGGCTCGATCTTCCTCTTCCGCGGCTCGCGCGACTCCAGGGCGATGGCGGGCGGTTTCCTCGGCCTGGTCGCTCTCGCGGCGGGACTGACGCGCGCGCCCGTCCTGACGCACGGAATCGTGCTCGCGGCGTTACCGGGCCAACTCGTCCGGCCGGCGGTCGTCGTCGCGATCGGAGCCGGCGCGGCGGCCGCGATCCTCGGCGTCGTCGTCTTCTTCGACGTCCTCGAGCACTACGAGGACCCGGAGCTCAAGCGGGTGGCACGATCTTGAGCGGCTTGTCGAACTCGACGTAGCGGTGGAACATGAAGTGGCTCGCCGCGGTCATGCGCAGGCGCAGCGTGCGGTAGCTCTTCTGGTCGATCCACGCGGTGAACCAGGCTGGGACCGACGGGTTGACGAAGGAGACGACCCACACCGGGCGGCCGTTGACGCGGGCGGCGCCGAGGACGTGCGCGTTCACTGTGAGGTTGCCCCAGGTCGGCTGCGGCACGCTCAGCTTCGGCACCTGCGGCGACTTCGACCACGCCGCACGGCTGTTCGGCCGGTCCCAGCGGCGATTGCCGACCACGACCGCGGACG
>VAXD01000156.1:0-2320 GCA_005884155.1 Actinomycetota bacterium
CGGATGGAAGGGATCGTCGAGTCGCATGAGGGCTCGGTGGAGAAGTTCATCGGCGACGCGGTGATGGCGGTTTTCGGCGTGCCGCTGGTGCACGAGGACGATGCTTTCCGGGCGTGTCGGGCAGCGGTGGAGATGCGGGCGGCTTTCCCGGAGCTAGGCGTCCGAGGGCGAATCGGCGTCAATACCGGTGAGGTCGTCACCGGCACCGAGGAGCGGCTCGCTGCCGGCGACGCGGTGAACGTGGCCGCACGGCTGGAGCAGGCGGCCGAACCGGATGAGATTCTGATCGGCGAGACGACGCGCGAGCTCGTCCGCGGCGCCGTCGAGAGCGAGCCGGTCGGCTCCTTCGAGCTCAAGGGGAAGCGCGAGCCGGTCGCCGCGCACCGCCTCGTCTCGGTGCGTGAGGTGCCTGAGCGGTCGCACGAAAGCCCGTTTGTGGGCCGCGAGCGCGAGGTCGGCCTGATCCACGGCGCCTGGCAGCGTGCACTCGCCGACGAGCGCTGTGAACTGGTGACGATCGTCGGCGAAGCCGGCCTCGGGAAGTCGCGTCTCGTCGCCGAGTCGCTCCTCGCGATTGACGCCCGCATCGTGCGCGGTCGCTGCCTCCCGTACGGGCAAGGCATCACGTACTGGCCGGTGGTCGAGGTGGTCAAGCAGCTGGACGCCCTACCCTCCGATCCGACCGCAGCCGCGGCCGTCGGGTCGCTGCTCGGCGAAGCTAATACCGGGGCTTCCGCCGAGGAGATTGCCTGGGCCTTCCGGAAGCTGCTCGAGGAGAACGCCCCGCTCGTCGTCGTCCTCGACGACATCCAGTGGGGCGAGCAAACCTTCCTCGACCTAGTCGAGGGCGTGGCGCTGCTCTCCTCGACGGCGCCGCTCCTGCTCGTGTGCATGGCCCGCCCCGAGCTCCTCACACAGCGCGCGGACTGGCCCGTTGCCCTCCGGCTCGAACCGCTGCCGACGGAGGCGGCCGACGAGCTGATCTCGAGCCTGCCGTCCGAGCTGCGCGAGCGAATTGCCCATGCTGCCGGCGGCAATCCCCTTTTCCTGACGGAGATGCTCGCGATGGCTGGCGAGACCGAGGACGTCGATGTGCCGCCGACATTGCGTGCGCTGCTGGCGGCTCGCCTCGACCAGCTTGATCCTCCCGACCGGACTGTGCTCGAATGCGGGGCCGTCGAAGGGGAGCTCTTCCACCGCGGCGCCGTCCGGGCGCTCGCGCCCGAGGAGACGCAGATCACGCCAAGGCTGGCGGCGCTGACGCGGAAGGATCTGATTCGGCCGGACAGAGCCCAGCTGACCGGGGACGACGGCTTTCGCTTCAGGCACCTGTTGATCCGCGACGCCGCTTACGAAGCCCTTCCGAAGTCGACCAGAGTCGAGCTCCACAGGCGCTTTGCGGAGTGGCTCGCGGAACGCGGCGCCGACCTAATCGAGCTCGACGAGATTCTCGGTTACCACTTCGAGCGGGCCTGTGCCTACGCGGCCGAGCTCGGGCGACCCGAGGAGAGCGCAAACCTTGCGGCCCGTGCGGTTGCGCGCCTGCGCGCGGCTGGGGAGCGCGCCGCTGGACGCGGCGACGCGGGCGCGGCGGTCAAGCTACTCGAGCGCGCAGGGAATCTGATCCCGAGGGATGATCCCGCTCAGCGAGAGGTGCGGGTCGAGCTGGCCTCCGCGCTGATCGAGCGGGGTGAGCTGAGGGAAGCCCAATCGAACTTCGCCGCAGTCGTCGACGAGGCGCAAACCGCCGGCGAGGAGGTTGTCGAGTGGCGGGCACGCGTGGGTCTTGTCGAGGCCGAGCTGTGGCTGAGCGAGCAAGAGATCGCAACGAGCGGCAAGCTGGTTCGGGAGGCAATTCCTGTCCTCGAGCGGCACGGCGACGACCTCGGGCTTGCCCGTGCGTGGTTTATCGTCGGGCTGACCAGCTTCTGGCAGGGAAACTCCGGCGACGAAGCGTTCGCCCGAGGTCTCACATGCGCACGGCGCGCTCGTAGCGGGCGTGACGAAGCGCAAATCCTGAACTGGTTGCTGATCAGCAGCTGGTTCGGACCGACCCCTGCCCGGGAAGCGCTCGCGCGCTGCCAGAACGTCCTCGAGCAGGGCTCGTCGAGACAGGTCGAGGCGATGGCCCGCGTCGAGCAGGGCGCGCTCCTCGCGCTGTCGGCGCGCTTCGACGAGGCGCGCCAGAGCTGGAACGAAGGCGTGTCGATGCTCGAGGAGCTGGGGCTTCCGATCTTCGTTGCAGGCTCGTCTCAGGAGCGCTTCGACATCGAGCGTCTAGCGGGTGACCTGCCTGCCGCGGAGGCCGTGCTGCGTGAGG
>VAXD01000156.1:2383-7238 GCA_005884155.1 Actinomycetota bacterium
GCAGGAACGTCCTGCCGACGCCGAGCCGTTTCTCGAACTCGCCCTGGAGGTGATGCCGAACGACGGCGTCGACGTCCTCAACGTCGTCCACATGGCGAGGGCAGTCCCCCTCTTGTGGCAGAGCTCGTTGGACGAAGCGGAGGAGCACGCCCGACGCGCGGTCGCAGCGATCGCCGACTGGGACATGCCCAAGGCCAAGGGCGACAGCCTTGTCCTGCTCGGCGATGTGCTCAACGCCGCCGGGCGAACGGACGAAGCAATCGCCGCCTACGCTGAGGCGCTGGCGCTGTACGAACAGAAGGAGAACCTGGTTGGGGCCGGACGCGTTTCCGAGTCCCTCGCGTTGCTGCAGGCAGAAACCACAATGTGAGCGAGTAACGTCAGAATCGAGCGCATGGAGTACTTGAATCTTGGCCAAACCGGTCTGCGCGTCTCACGCCTCTGCCTCGGGATGATGAGCTTCGGCAAGCACGAGAGCCGGGAATGGGCGCTTGACGAGGTCGCGGCCGAGCCCATCGTGCGCCGCGCAGTCGAGGGCGGAGTCATTTTTTTCGACACCGCCGACGTCTACAACGGAGGCCAGAGCGAGGTCGTTACCGGCAGCCTGCTGAAGAAGCTCTTCGGCATGCGCGAGGAGTACGTCGTCGCGACCAAGGTCCACGGGCGGACGATGCCGGGCGAGAACGGGCGCGGGCTCTCGCGCAAGCACATCCTCGCCTCGATCGAGGCGTCGCTCGAGCGGCTCGAGCTCGACTACGTCGACCTCTACCAGATCCACCGCTGGGATCCGCTGACGCCGATCGAGGAGACGATGGAGGCGCTGCACGCCGTCGTGAGTGCGGGCAAGGCGCGCTACATCGGCGCGAGCAGCATGTGGGCTTGGCAGTTCGCCAAGGCACAGCGCGTCGCGCCGACCCGATTCGTCTCGATGCAGAACCACTACAACCTCGTCTACCGCGAGGAGGAGCGGGAGATGATCCCGCAGTGCATGGACCAGGGCGTGGCGGTGGGTCCGTGGAGCCCGCTCGCCCGAGGGCTGCTGGCCGGCACCCGCACGCGCAAGGGAGAGCGGCTCACAACGCGCGCCCAAAGCGACCCGTTCGGGGACAGGGACTTCGCCGTCGTCAAGCGCGCCTCGGAGGTCGCCGCGGAGCGTGGCGTCCCCATGGCGCAGGTCGCGCTTGCCTGGCTGCTGCACAAGCCTGGTGTCACAGCGCCTATCGTCGGCGCGACGAAAGCCGAGCACCTCGACGACGCGCTTGCCGCCGAAGAGCTCGCGCTTAGCGACGAGGAGATCGCACGGCTCGAAGAGCCGTACGTCCCGCACCAGGTTTCGGGCATCGCGATCTAGCAGCCGCAGTCACGACTGAGTCGCGAGTCCAATTTGCGGACTTTTTCTTCGTGCAGAGCCTTGCGCTCGAGTCTCGAAGCTCCTAGATTCCCTCGCGCGCCGAGTACGGAGCGTGACTAGATCGAAGCCGATCTTGAAGGCGTAAGGCGGAAGCCGAGGGTCAGCGAGAGCGGTGGACGAAAGCGAAATCGGCTCGGCGAATGAAAGAGCGCCTTCGGGCGCTCTTTCATTTTTGTTGACCAACTTGTGGCGGGGTCGCCCGTGAGCCAACGAGGTCACGGCCACTATGCGTAGGAGGCGGGGTTCGGGCTCCCGGCTGCGTCTCTTGGTGGAACCACGGCGGGAGCTCGAGCGCGAGAAAGTCCGCGAGCGCCTGTGCGTTTGGCTCGTACTCCTCACGGAGCTCGTCGAGCCGCTGTTGCGCCGTCGCGCTGTCGACGTTCTCAGCAGTCGAGCCGTCGACGATGGCGAACAGCTCTTCGAAGTCGGCATCCGAGAGGCGGTCGACCGGAACGGGCTCGAGACGGAACTGAAGCGCCAAGTCGGCCAGCGCATGGCGGCCGATCCTGAAGGTGATGTCCGCGGCGTCAACGCTGTCGTGGAGCGCCGCCTTGATGAACGCGGACACGTCGACCATCGCCGTCAGCGCCGCAAGCCAGTTCTGGTTCACATGCTGCGAGCGATAGAAGGCGAGCAGCGGATACGTCAGGTGCGTCTCCATCAGCTCTGCCGCCCACTCCTCCCAAGAGCGCAGGTCGCGCTGGAGCTCGCTCCAGTGCTCGCGGCCGGCCGCGCGGTGTATGAGCGTGGCCGCCGCGGGCGGCGAGCCGGCCCGCGTCGCGAGCTGGGACACCGCTGTCTCGCGGCGCGAGAAGGCCGAGTACACGGAGGGCATGTAGCCGATCACGATGAAGAGCACGCCGACTCCTGTCGCCGCCTCCAGCAGGTCGACGGCGCGGAGCGCATTCGAGCCCGACAACCCTCCCGCGCTGAGGAAGAGACCGGAGCTGGCGAGGAATCGCGTCGAGAAGGGACCCCCGGCGACTGCCCACTCGATGAGGCCGTAACCGATCAACAACCCGAGCGCCCAGACGACGAGCTGCGAGACGAGCGCGAGCGGCCCGAACAGGCCTAGCAGCGTGTCCGCGCCGGCGGGAGCCAAGCGCCGCGCGACCCAGCGCCACGGTCGCCAGAGGAGCCGGTTGAGGCCGCGCGCGATGCGGGGATCGCGGCGGACACGCCGCGGGAGCATGAAAGTCACGAAGAACTCGCTGAGCATCAGTGCGACGAGAAGTGCGCCTGCGGCTCCGGCCAGAACCCTCAAGTCGATCGCCGCTCCCATCCCATGCACGTCATCGTACGAACTGCAGCTCGTATGCCAATCCGGGACGCCTGCGCCGCCGCGACCGACATGGCGGTCGCGGCCGACAAAGGGCGGTTCGTCAGGACGGCGCGAGCGGCGAAGGCCGCTCGCTGCCGGAGCGAGCGGAAAGCGAAGCGGGCGGAGCGGGAAAGAAAGGTGGAGCTAGCCGGACTCGAACCGGCGACCTCCTGGGTGCGATCCAGGCGCTCTCCCAACTGAGCTATAGCCCCGAGGTCGCGACAGTGTAGCTAGCCCGCGAAAAACCTCCGTGCCCGCTCGACGCCGACCAGGTTGCCTTTGCGCTCGAAGTCCGCAAGGGCGTCCTCGGCCGCACGCTGCGCCTCCTCGGGACGACCCGCCGCGCCGAGCACCGTGGCGAGATCGAGTGAGATCTGACCCCTGAGGTCGAACGCATCGGTCGTCGAAGCGATCTCGACCGCCTCCCGAGCAAGCGGCTCCGCCTCCTCGAATGCGCCCCGTACGGCCAGGATCTTCGCGCGCACCGCGCGCCAGCCGGCCTGGGTAGCCGGGTCGTCACTCGCTCCCAGCTCCCTGCTGAGCTCGCAATACGTTTCGGACTCGTCGAGTCGTCCCTGCTGGTAGAGAGCTTCGGCAAGGTAGAAGGAATGCGTCGACCGAATCGCCTTCTCGCCCAGCTGTTCGAAGAGCCGGTCGCCCGCACGCAGGACATGCTCGCCCTCGGACCAGTCCTCGGCGTGCCAGCAGACGTCCCAGACGCACACCGAGGTTCTCAGATACATCATCTCCTGGCCGAGCTCACGGAACTGGGTGCGGAACTCGTCGATCTCAGCGTAGGCCTTCTCGAACTCGCCGAGCCGTGCATGCATGTGGCCGAGGACATGCTTGGCGAAAAGCTGCGCCGCGGGCACCGCGCCGACTTCGGCCAGCATCTCCTCGACGAACCGGAAGCCCTCCTCCACGGGAACGGGGCCGAAGACGACGGGCGGAGCCGATTCCAGGACAAGCTCGAGCTCCAGGCCGGGGTCGCCTGCTCTGCGAGCGTGACTGCGAGCCTCGAGTAGCGCCTGGAGCTGTTCTTCGCCCCGTCCCCACATGCTGTGCGCCTGGCTGATCACGTACCAGGCGCGCGCGAGGACCTCGTGATCGGCGTGATCCTCCCTCGCCGCGATCGCGGCTCGGGCCTCCCGGAAGCCGCTCTCGGCCGCACCCTCGGGATCAGTCCCCATGCGGATGTGCGCGAGGCCGATCCGCGCAAGCCACTCGACGTGCCCATCGCCGGCGTCAGCGGCCGATGACCCCGCCTGCTCGTAGACCTGCTCGGCACGAGCGAGATCCGCCCGGTCGACCAGCGCCGCGCCGAGCTCGGCGAGAAGCTCGCGGCGCCTGGGATCGTCGCTGCCGAGCAGCTCGAGCGCCCGGTCGAGCAATGTGACGGCGGCGGTTGCGTCCTTACGGAACCGCGCGGCCTTCGCCGCCGCGGCAAGCTTTTCAGCGGCACGGTGCCCGAGCTCGGCGTCGGGAACGCCGAGCTCCGCGCCATAGCGATACGCCTGCGCGAGGTGGTAGCCGACGATCTCGTCCGGCGCCTGGACTCCGAGTGTCGACTCGAGCCAGCGCGCGAAGCGCTCATGCAGCTCGACCCGTAACCGCTTGGGGATCGAGTCGTAGGCCGCGTCGCGGATCAGGATGTGCCCGAAGCGGAAGCCGTCGTCACCGGGAACGGTCGCCCGGTCGGGGCGGATGAACTCCTTGCGCACGAGAGTCAGGAGATGCGAGCCCACGTCGCTCTGCGCCTCGACGGGCATGAGCTCCTGGACCGAGCCGCGATGGAACAGCCGCCCCTCGACGGAAGCGCGCTCGATGACGGCGCGCTCGTCGGGCTCAAGCCGGTCGATTCGCGCCGCGAGCAGGGCCTGCAGGGTCGGCGGGATCTGCGGCGTGCCGTTGCCGTTGCCGGACTCGACCTGGTGTGCGACGAGCTGCTCGACGAAGAGCGGGTTGCCCTCGGCCGCCTCGGCGATTCGCCGCTTCGCGTCGGCCGGGAGGTCGCCAAGGTCCTCGATCAGCGTTTCCACCTGTCCCTGGGCAAGGGGCTCGAGCGCGACGAGGGTTGAGTTGGGCTTCGGCGTCGCCCAGGCCGCACGGCGCTCGAACAGATC
>VAXD01000150.1:0-3661 GCA_005884155.1 Actinomycetota bacterium
CTTGCGGAAGAATCGTGTAGCGCTCAAGGTCGACGCGGTAGCCCGTGGCCAGCAGAACGTGCTCGGGGCTCAGACGCGTGCCGTCGTCGAGGGTCAACTCGACCCGCCCGTCGGACTCGGAGGCGGACAGGACGTGCCGACCGATGATCAGCGGCACGTCGGTCATGCGCGGCACGAGCCACGCGGATGCGGCGGGCCGGATCGCACGCACCGCGAGGCGGTCTTGTACCGGGCGTGGAATGCGGCGAAATACGCTCGGGAGATGCACGAGCCAGCTGACGCCGGCAGGCCCGATGTCGGAAGGGGCATAGAGCAGCGATCGCACCGGGCCGAGGCGATGGAGCCATCCGCTCCTGACCAACCAGTTCACGTCCGTCCCGCGGGCGATGACCTGCACGCTTGCGCCTGCTTCATGCAGAAGGGCCGCCGACTCGATCGCGCTCTGGCCGGCACCCACGACACAAACCTCGGTACCCGCGAAGCGGCCAAGATCGGAGTGGTCAACGGAATGGGAGCACAGCTCGGGCGGCAGCCCCGCGAACTCCGGCGGACGCCAGGCGAACGGCTCGATCCCCAGGGCTACCACGACTCGCCGCGCACGAACGGCTTCGCCGTCGTCGAGCCTCAGCAAGAAGCCCGCTCGATCCCGTTCGACGAGTCGAATTTCCCGCGTGTCGATCGGAGGAGCGGTCCGGACCTGAAACCATTCGCCGTAGGCAAGAAAGGTCTCCAGTGGCAGCGGCCCATCCGAATCCGCCCTTCGCTCGCGCTCGTAGTCCTGGAGCCGAAGTGAGGGATTGGGCGAGGAGAGACTGGAGGCCGCACGCGGAGAGCGGAGGAACATGCCCCGCGGCATGTGCTCCCGCCAGAAGGACAGCGGGTGCCCGAAGACCTGGACATCGAGGCCGGCGAGGTGAGCAGCCGCTGACAGACCGTACGGGCCGGCGCCGACGATCGCGACGTCTCGCGATTTACCCGCTCGCTCGATCATCCGTTGGAGCTAATGCAGGCAACCACGACTTTCGACGCGACAACGGCCGCCAGGCGGTGCACAAGCGCATTGCGATTAACCTGCCCTTTCCCTCGACTCCAGGAATAGTGAAACACGTCTATGTGTGTAAGACCAAACCTGCGCGCACATGGCCGGCCTACGCCTGGACGCCATAGACGAGACTTGAGTCCTCAGAGATGATCAGAACGTGAGTATGCGGCCACAAATCCCTGCGGGGCGAGAGGAACGTAATCAGCTCGATCGCCTGCTCGGGCTGATCGTGGACCCTGGGGAACAGGCCGACCCCGTGAAGGTGCAGGTGGTCGGCGGGCAGGACGAGCCCCCAACCTGGCTGATCGATCGCGACTGGCGACTCTTCGCGCGGCCGGCTCGGGAGCTGATTCCCGGAGGACGGGAGATCGCGAGCTTCGATCTCGATGACGGTTCGACCCTCAGCGCGAGCTACGACGGTGCAAGAAAATCCGTCTACCTCCCGTTCAGCCCTGCCGAGGCGTACGTCAACTACGTCAGCGAGGCCTGGAAAGCGGGTACTCAGCGGCGCGGGCTCTCAGCCAGGCAGCTTCAGGCGTTCTACGCTGTGAAGCGGTACATCCCCCGACGCCTTCAGATCCAGGGCCGCAAGCTGCTCGTGCGGCGCCTCGGGTTACCCGAGTTTCCGCGTTGGCCCTTGGACCTCAGCGTTTCACGACTCCTCCACTTCTACGCCTACTGCTGCCTGCTCGCCCGTGGCGAGCAGGCAGCGGAGTTCCGTTGGTTCTGGCCCGGGCGGCACGAGGCGGCACTGATCCTCACGCACGACGTGGAGACCGCCGAGGGCCTTCGCCTCGCCGTCGAGCTGGCGGATCTCGAAGAGTCCTACGGCTACCGCTCTTCCTTCAACCTGGGCGGCTGGTACGACGCCGATCGAGGGGTCGTCCGCGAGTTGACCGAGCGCGGTTTCGAGATCGGTCTCCACGGCCTCCGCCATGACCGCACCTTGTTTTCCTCGCGCGCCCAGTTCGAGGCTCAACGGCCGCGCCTCGCGTCGCTCGCCTCGAGTCTCGGCGCCGAAGGTTTTCGATCCCCGGCTACCTACCGCGTCTTCGAGTGGCTCGCCGAGTTGGCCATTTCCTACGACGGGTCGATCTCCCATTCCGATCCGTTCGAGCCCCAGCCCGGTGGGTGCTGCAGCCTCTGGCCGTTCTTCATCGGAGACGTCGTGGAGCTGCCATACACGTTGCCCCAGGACTACACCTTGTTCACGCTGCTCGGCCACCGCTCGCCGGAGCTCTGGCTCGAACAAGCTGACCGGATCGTGGAGGAGCATGGTCTGATCCACGCGCTGAGTCATCCGGACCGCGCGTATCTAGGCAATCCCGAAAATCGCGCTCGTTACCGCGAATTCCTCGTGGCACTCTCCGAACGAGCCGAAATTTGGAAGCCGTTGCCACGCGAGCTTGCGACCTGGTGGCGGCTTCGCGACGGGGTCGAGCTGGACGAGCCGCGAATGAGCCGCGGAGTAATTCGAATCGGTGAGACCGCCGACGAAGTCGACTTCCAGCCGCCTAGGGCCCTCGAGAAACTGCGCGACAAGCGAGGACCCTAGGCCCGCGTCCCGAGTATGCGCTCGGCGCAACCAAACGCCATAGCGGTGTGATCTAGGTCCTCCGGAGAGAACGGTACGTCGAGGATGAACGTGCTGAATCCGAGCGACATGTAGCGCGCGAGCTCTGACCCGACCCGGTCGTAGCTCCCCACCAGGTATGGGCAGAACGTCTTGTAGTTCTCGAACGGCACGAGCCAGTATGGATTCGCCTCCGAGACAGGGTGACCACCGAGGCGAGACAGCTGCTGGTGCCACTTCGAGTCGGAGACTCGCATCGCGAGGTTATGCGTGATCTGCCCTTTTCGGTCTTCTGGGAAGCGCGTTTGCGCGACATCCCAGGCCTCGTCGGCCTGCGGGCGCGTGATGATGCCGACCCGAATCCCTGCCGGGCCTGAGCCGTTGACCGACTGGAGCTCCTCTTCTCCCGGCGGTTGCGGATACTTCACGCGGGTCGCCGAGATCATCTCCGCTGCCCTGGCACCGGCCTCCGACGATCCGGAGATCAGGAGGCCGGGAGCGAGCTCCGGCGGAAGCTGCGGGGCCAGCTTGAGGTTCTTGACCTTGTAGTAGCGACCGTCGACCGTCACGGCTTGTCCGTTGAGCAGGCGTTTGACGATCAGCGTGTACTCGACGACACGCTCGTAGCGGTCGTCGTGGGCCGTGTCGTCACCGAGCGCGAGGAGGTCGTTCCTGAAGCCGCCTGCGACCATGTTCAGGTAGATCCGCCGCCGGTGCAGGTAAGCGAGCGAGGCCACCATCTTGGCAACGGAGTACGGATGCATGTAGACGGGTTGCACGGCAACGAGCGGACACAAGTGCTCCGTCCTCTGAAGGATGAGCTGCGCAACGAGCCACGGGTCGATCAGGCCGTTGTCTGTGTAGACGAGGATGCCTCGATACCGTGCACTGTCGCTCCAGCGCGCAACTTCGGCGACCCGCTCGAGATAGCTCTCCGGATCCTCGTCCCTAGATTGCACGCAGGTGGAGAAGATCTCGACCTGCCCCGCGTTCCTGGCCGTGCTCGAGCTCATGTGAGGTCTCCTCCAAGACGTTTCTGACCCAGT
>VAXD01000150.1:3693-9290 GCA_005884155.1 Actinomycetota bacterium
TGGCGAGATTCTTGCCAGCAATCCGCGCGCTTTCAAGGGGGGCTCTGCGCGACTACATTGCGAGCGGGCGGTCACATGTGAACGTCATCGGGATCAGCGGCCTCGACAACAGCGTCTCCTTCAAGCGGCGTGAGCTGCCCGATCTTGCTCCACGGGAATACCGGATCGCCCAGGGCTTCGACTCCGCGGCCGCGCTCGTCACCGACGACGGTGTTGTCGCGGCCGTGGCCGAGGAGCGTTTCACCGGCGAGAAATCCACGGGCGCGTTTCCTCGCAACGCGATTCTGTACTGCCTTAAGGCGGCTGGGCTCGAGCCCACGGACATCGACCACATCGCGCACGGGTTTGCCTACAAGCGAATGCCGTTTCACCGACAGGGGTCGCTCGAAGAGCGTCGTTACAACGAGGTCTACGCACCAGAGGTGACAGCCGGCCGAGCCGAGGAGATGTTCCCCGGCTGGGGCTCGCGCTTCCTCAGCGTCCCGCACCACATGGCCCATGCGGCTAGTGCCTTCTATCTCAGTGGCTTCGACGATGCGCTCATCGTCGTCGCGGATGGGATGGGCGAGATCGAGAGCCTCACCGTCGCCGTCGGCGAAGGAGACGCGATCCGCGTGCTCCGACGCTACTCGATTCGGGAGTCGCTCGGGATCCTCTACAGCGTCTTCACGCTCTATCTGGGCTTCGAGATGATGATGGACGAGTACAAGGTGATGGGACTGGCGCCGTACGGCGATCCCGGGCGCTATCGCGACGAGATGCAGCAGGTGATCGAGCTCGGCGACGAAGGGTCGTACCAGATCCCAACGCGCGCCAAAAACACGCGGGCCGACTGGGAAACGCATAGCGGAGCCCTGCGTGCGCTGATCGAGCTGTTCGGAGAACGGCGGGAACCGGGCAGCACCGGCACCGTGACGTGGCGGCCGCGGTTCAGGCAGGTCTTGAGGACGTGATCTTCCACGTACTGGAGCACTTCCAGCAAGTCACGGGAGCGCGTCGGCTCTGCATGGCCGGCGGCGTCGCCTTGAACTGCACGGTCAACGGGCTCATCGCCGACCGCGGGATGTTCGACGACATGTTCGTCCAGCCGGCTGCCGCGGACGACGGATCCGCTCTGGGTGCCGCGCTCCATGTCCATCGCACGTTTGGACGCGGCGAGGAGCGAGTGAGGATGGGAATGCCCTACTGGGGCCCCGACCTGACAGAAGCTGCCATCGAGACAGCACTGGCCGCACGTCGAGACGTCAATGCGCAACGTTACGACGACGTCGACGAGCTGATCGGGGTCGCGGCCCAGCGGCTCGCGGCCGGAGAGGTCGTCGCGTGGGCGCAAGGGCGATTGGAATTCGGGCCGCGGGCGCTCGGGAACAGAAGCATCCTCGGCGATCCGCGCGACGCGAAGATGCGAGACCACATCAACGAGCTGATCAAGCAACGCGAGGAGTTCCGGCCGTTCGCTCCCGCGGTGGTGTCTGAGTCCGCGAGCGAGTACTTCGAGATCGCAGAAGGGAAGGAGCGGTATTACCCGCACATGCTGTTCGTCGCGCAGACGCGGCCCAGGTACCGCGACCAGCTGGGCGCGGTCACGCACGTGGACGGGTCGGCCCGGCTCCAGACGGTCGACAAGAAGGAGAACCCGCGGTTCTGGGCATTGCTCAAGCAGTTCGAGGAGTTGACGGGGCTACCGGTCCTTCTAAACACGTCCTTCAATCTCAAAGGCCAGCCAATCGTCAAGGATCCGGCAGTCGCGCTCGAGACGTTTGTCGTCTCGAACTTGGACGCACTCGTCATCGGCGATTACGTCGTAACGCAGAGTCAGTCGGACGCGCGCTCGATCGGCGTGAGCCGGCGGTAGAACTCCTTTACCGGCGTGTCCAGCCCGAGCGGGACGCCGCAACGCGCGATCGGCTCGGCCGGGTTGCCCTGCACCATCGTGAGAGGAGCAACCGAGCGCGTTACGACGCTCCCAGCGGCGACGACGGCGCCGTGGCCGATTGTCACGTTCGGCATGATGATCACGCCGGGCCCTATGAAGGCATCATCCTCGATGCGAACCGACACCCTGTCGTCGATCTCGCCGCTTCCGCTCTCCCTGTTCCGGCCACGGTGCGCGAAGTGCGCCAGGATCGTTACGCGGATGCCGACTGCGACCGCCTCGCCGATCTCGACGCGCGCGGGATACGACGGCTCGATCAGCGTGTCGAAACCGATCCAGGTTCGACGGCCGATCTTCACGCCTCGGCCACGGTGCAGCATCGGCCGAATGGTGTCCCCCTGTACAGCGCAGCCAGCTGTAAGGCGCGGTTCTTGACACCCAAGAGCCAGCTCATCGTCCATTCAGCTTCCGCGCCACGTACGAGGACAGGGGGCCAATCCGCGTCAGATCGTCCGGCTCAAGTTCGTCGAAATCGATCTCGAGCCCGTATCGCTCCTCGAGCGCCCCGATCAGCTCGACGATGCCGAACGAGTCGATCACGCCTTCGAGGAGGAGATCGAACGAGGCCGGGACGTCTGCCGGGGCGACACCGGTCGCGCGGAGAGGATCGTCTATTCGACCGAGGATGAATCGCTGCACGTCTGCCGTGGTCGCCTCCACCAGGTCACCCCTCGTCGAGAAGACGGATGAGGGCTCCGCGGTCCCATTTGCCGTTGGCGTTCACCGGAAGCTCTGGCAGAAGCCGGACCTCACGCGGGACCATGTAGCCGGGAAGGCGACGCGCGAGAGCCGCTGTGAGGGCCGCGGGATTCACGCGCTCGTCGGCGACGAACGCTGCGATCCCCGAAGCTCCGCTCGGTGACGGTGGCCACCCCACGGCCACAACCGCGTCCACACCCGTCTCGTCACGAATGGCGGCTTCGACCTCCCCGAGCTCCACGCGATGGCCCAGGACCTTGATCTGGTTGTCGGATCGCCCCAGATAACGCAACGGCCCGCCTGCCGTCGCCCGCCGGACGCGGTCGCCGGTTCGGTAGTAGCAGCGTCCGTCAATCGACACGAACGCTCGACTCGTGGTTTCGTCGTCATTCCAGTAGCCCTCCACGACCTGCGGCCCGCTCAGCAGCAACTCGCCGGCCTCGCCGAGCCGGGCCTCGCGGAGATCGTCTCCGACCACGAGCGTGGACATCGCCCCGAGAGGATGCCCGATCGGAACGAGACCGAGCTCCGACTCGCCGTCGGAGCGGACCGGGTCCCAGCGGTACACCGTGCACGCGATCGTGGCCTCGGTTGGCCCGTAGAGGTTCTCGAGCGTAGAGCCAGGAGCCGCCTCCAACCACGACCGCGCCGCCTCCACAGGCAGGGCCTCACCGCAGAACAGGCTCCAGCGAAGCGTCGGAAACGATGAGGCCTTCAGACTCCGCAACTGTTTCATGAAGAGGGCGATCGACGGGACGGAGAACCACACAGTCAGCCCAGAGCGACGGATGAACCCGGCCGGGTTCAGGAGGTCCTTGTCGCTCGGACAACAGACGCACGCGCCGCTCTCCCATGCGGCGAACATGTCGAACACCGAGAGATCGAACGTCAGATTGAACGTCTGGGAGAACCGATCGTCTTCCGTGAAGTCGTACCGCTCGGCTACTTCGTCGAGGAACGCGCGCACGTTGGCGTGCGAGACCGCCACTCCCTTCGGGATGCCGGTACTGCCGGACGTGAAGAGCAGGTACGCGGGATCACTCGGCTCGATCAGCGCTGCCTCTGGCGCCTCCCCGCCAAGTTCGGAGACTCCGACTACATGGTGCGGCGCCCAGTCGCGGGCCCGGCCGGCGACACCCTGGTCCGGAAAGATCAGGACGAGCTCGCGATCGAGCCCTTCCAGAAGGCTGCGGAGCGACGAAGCCGCTCCTGCATCGACGATCAGAGCTTCACAGCCGGCTTGCTCGAGCATCGCCCGGTTCCGCGCGGGTGGGAACGCCGGGTTGAGCGGCACATAGCCGTGACCCCGCGCGAGCACGCCGAGGATGGCGGCGAACGCAGTGGGGCTTCGGTGGGCGAGCACGCCTGTGAGCGGCGGCCCGTTCTCGTGGGCGTGCTCCAGGAGTGTTGCCGCAATCGCGCTCGCGCTTCGTGCGAGCGCCCCATAGGTGAGCGTCGTATCGCCGACCTCGAGCGCCGGGCGGTTCGGCGAATCGGCAGCCCAACGGAAGAAGCTGGAACAGAGCCTTGGCTGCACGCGTGAGCTCCTTGCCCGCTGAACGTCAACCGATCTCTTCAAGGGCTGGACGATTTGGCGACCCGCCTGATATCGAACTGCCGCATTCTCCGGTCTCCTAGAGTAGTACCAGCGAAGAAATGTCGGCGAGCTCGGCGAGTTCAGGCCGAGGGCACAGTACGGGACATCGGCCTCTGCGACGTGAGGGTCGAGCAGCTCTGCTCGACTAGGCCACGGCTGCGTCGGGCTCGTCCGGCACGACCCGAAAGAGTCGTGCGCCGGTCCGCATGCTTTCCGACCGCCCGTCGTCCCATTTGACGAGCAACTGCAGCTGGTCTGCGTAGAAGACGGTTCCACGCACGTGAACGCCAAGCTGCGGATCGAGAAGCTCGATCCGGTCGCCGCGATTCGCCGCGCAGACGAACTCGACGTCGTCGTCAGTTGACTCGAACCGGTCCTCGGGCCTGAAAGGTGGCCGCAAACCCCTCTCCTTTCTCTACCTGACAGACATCGTGACACCGTTTCGCCGGTTTTCAAGCCCGGCCCGGTCAGCGCGGTCTTGGGATCGTCCTCGAGACGTGTAATTATTGAGCCGGTGAAGACGTTCGTCGTATTGATCACCGTCGTGGCGGGATTGGCCGTCGGAGGCGGCGGCGCCGCTCAGTCGGCTCAGTTCCCGCGGGCATCGCTTCAAGTGGATAGCTTCGCCACACAACTCCACCTTGAGCGGATCTACTGGGTCGGGCCGGACGGCCAGACATACCCCGTTGACCGTTGGTACGAATGGACGGCCACAGTCACGTGGTCGCACCTTCCCGCAACCGTCGAGTCCCTGCGGATCGAAGACGCGGCCAAGGATCAGTTCGTGACGGTGGATGTCACCGGCTCGACCTCGTACACGTTCTCCGGGACCTACGCCAACGGATTCTGGGCCTTCCCGGGCGACACGATCGGGTTCACACTTAACGCCTGTCTGAGGCCTCGAGGCCAGACATGCCTGCAGTACGTCGCGAACGCGCAAGTCCCGAACTAACCGTTTTCGGCTAGCGCAGCATTCAACGGCGACACTCGGCCGGGGGGTCCGCTAGCGTTCTCTATCCCCCAGCGCTGAGCTCCGGTTACACGGCTCAGCACGAGACAGGTTATCCCCCGATGCGCCGCCGACTCAGCACCGGTTTCGCACTTGCATTGCTGCTCGGGCTTTCCGCCGGTGCGGTCAGCCGTGCACAGCTCGCGTCCAGCGCGAAGCGGCAAGGCACGTACTTCGTGGGCAACTTCAACACCTGCGACTTCTCTCACTGGCACACGCAGGGACTTGCGGACGCGTTCAGGATCGTCCCTGCCCCGAGGAAGGAGGGAAGGTGCGCAGCCGCGCTGACGGTCGGCCCTTGGGCATCCGGCGGCCTGGGCAATCCGGAGGCTGACGGAGCAGCGCTCTGGCTACCG
>VAXD01000150.1:9338-9761 GCA_005884155.1 Actinomycetota bacterium
AGGCCGTCCCAGGCGAGTGGAACCTCTTCGCGCAATGGCACAACGACGACGGTTGGACGAAGTTCGGTCAGACGACAGCTGAGCTGTCCAACGTGGACTGGATGGTCAGCAACCAGAACGGGGTTTCGCGGATCCGGCTGAGGATCATGGGCGGTTCCTCGAGCGCCCCCACGACAATCCGAGTCGATGGGCCGCGCCTGCGGACGGATCACTGGTACGACTTTCGCGCACGAACCGTCTGGTCACCCGATCCCAGCCGAGGGCGCGTCCAGTGGTGGCTGGACGGGAAGCGGCTCTACTCGCGCCATGTGGCAACGCTCTACACGAGGCCCGACGGCAGCGTGAGCTCCGTCTACTTCATCCTCGATCACTACCGCCGGCACGCCGAGACTACGACGACAATCTTCCTCGACGGAGCCCGGC
>VAXD01000150.1:9887-10211 GCA_005884155.1 Actinomycetota bacterium
CTCCGCCGGACCCGTTCTGACCGGACCAGTAGTACGCCTGCGCGAGCCACTTGTCGGTACGGACGTCGGCCGCACCCAGCGTGATGCCTCCGTGCTTGATCTTGCCGCTCACCCGCAGGAGATAGGGCCCGGGGCCGAGGTTCACCTGCGACGTCAGCTCGTAGCCGTAGAGGCTCTTGCCGGTTCGCACCGCGAGGCCCGCCGGCGACCGCGCGACCTGAGCATCGGCCGCACGGAACCAGCCTCGCAGGCTCCGCTTGGGAATCCAGCTCATATAGGCGTTCGTCAGGAGCTTGCTCGTGTCCACGAGAGGCGAGGCCTGTG
>VAXD01000061.1 GCA_005884155.1 Actinomycetota bacterium
TCTTCGCGTTCCTGCTCGCGATCGGCTTCGCGATTTCGCTCTTCAAGGTGGGCCCAGCCCTGCTCGCCGACCTGCTGCCGATCTCGAACGGCTTCTGGTTCGTGCTCGTCGAGGGCTGCATCCGCGTGACGGTCTTCGTGCTCTACCTGGTGCTGATCTCGCTGCTGCCCGACCTGCGCCGCGTCTTCCAGTACCACGCCGCCGAGCACAAGGCGATCAACGCGTTCGAGGCCGGCGAGGAGCTGGAGCCGCAGATCGTCCAGCGCTTCAGCCTGATCCACCCGCGCTGCGGCACCGCCTTCCTGCTCTGGGTGATGGTGATCGCGATCTTCGTGTTCGCGTTCTTCGGCCGCCCCGCCTGGTACTGGCTGATCGTGACGCGGATCCTGCTGCTGCCCGTGATCGCCGGGATCGCCTACGAGCTGATCCGCTTTGCCGGCAAGCACACCGGCAACCGGGTCGTGATGGGGCTGCTCGCGCCAGGCCTTTGGCTGCAGCGCCTGACGACGCGCGAGCCGACGCTCGACCAGCTCGAGGTCTCGATCCGCGCCCTGCGTGAGGTGCTCGCCCTCGAGCAGGGCGAGGACGCTAGGTCAGAGGCTCGGGTCGAGGTGATGGCCTAGAAGCTCGCGCGGCAGCCGCCGCTCCGAGCAGGCCGACCAACGGGATCGCGAGCGCCGCGCCAGCGAACACGCTGCGCGCGGCTACCACCGCGAACAGCGGAGAGACCAGCAGCAGCCCCGTCGCGTGCGCGCCGCGGTGGACGAGCGAGATCAGGCCGGTGACGCGGCCGAGGTGCGAGTCGGGGATCTCGGTCTGCGCCGCCGAAACGGTGAGCACGTAGGCGGAGCCCTGGCCGGCTCCCGCGATCAGCGCGCCTGCGAACGCCGGGCCGAGCGAGTGCGCCAGTGCGAGCAGCGTGTAGGCGGGCAGGTACGCGCACCAGGCGAACAGGGCGCCGCGCGCCTTCCTGCGCACCGGCCGCCGCGCCAGGAACGCGCCCGCGCCGATCGAGCCGAGTGCGTAGGCGACCACGATCAGAGAAAAACGCCCGGGGCCGCCGTGCAGCGAGTGTCGGACGAGCTGCGGCACGCCGACGATCCAGGTCCCGGACGAGATCGTCACCGCGACGCCGAGCACGACCACCGAAGCCGCCAGCCAGGGATGCGGCCGCATCACCGTGAACGCCTCACGCACACGAGGGCGCGCCTCGTGCTCCTGCGCGGCACGTGCTAGCGAGGGCAGGCCGGACAGCAGAAGCGCCGAGATCACGAATGAGCCCGCGTTGAGGGCGAAGAACGCGCTCAGCGGGACGACCGTCAGCAGGGCCGCGGCGACCGCCGAGCCGCCGAGCCAGAGTGCGTCTCCGCTCGCCCGGACGAGCGCGTTCGCGGCCTGGACGCCGTCGCGGCCGGCGAGTGCCGGCAGGGCGCCGCCGTAAGCAGGGTCGAAGTAGCTCGCGCCGGTCGTGAGCAGGAAGGCAGCGACGACGAGGGCCCAGAGCGTGAGGTGCCCGCTCAGCCCGGCGATCGCGACCGGCACGAGCACAGCCGCTCGCAGCAGGTCGGCGGTCACCATCAGCCGTCTCCGCGAGACGCGGTCGGCGAACACACCGCCGTGGAAGCCGAACAGAAGCGCGGGCACGCTGTCGGCGAGTCGCACGACGATCACGCCGATCGGCCCGCCCGCGAGCAGCGCCGCCCACATCAGGGCGATGTACTGAAAGGCGTCCCCGAGCTCGCTCGTCGCGACCGCGAGGTAGAGCCGCCGGAACTGCGGACGCCGCAGCAGCGCGACCGCGCCGGCGGAGGGCGGCCCTGCCGGAGCCCTGATTTCCTCGGGCTCGGCGGTGATCGGGTCGGCCACGGGGCTAACCTAGCTTCATGCCCGCCATGGACGAGCTTGTCGACGAGCTGGAGCGTTCCTACCGCGAGACGCAGGAGCGGCTGTCCGATCCTGCCGTCTACAACGACCACCGCGAAGCGGCGGAGGTCGGGCGGCGCGCGAAAGAGCTCGAAGGCCCCTACAAGCTGGCCCAGGAGTGGCGCTCCACCCGCGACGACCTCGAGGCGGCCCGGGACGACGGCGACCTACGCGAGCTCGTCCCCGAGCTGGAGGAGCGGCTCGCCACGCTCGAGGAGGACCTGAAGCTCGCCCTCGTCGAGACCGATCCGGCCGACCGCAAGGACGTGATCGTGGAGATCCGCCAAGGCGTCGGCGGCGACGAGGCCGCGCTCTGGGCGGCCGACCTCTTCCGGATGCTGACCCGCTTCGCGGAGGGTCGCGGCTACAAGGTCGAGCAGCTCGAGGTGAGCGGCAACGAGGCAGGTGGTTTCAAGGAGATCGTCTTTGCAGTCAAGGGCGACGGCGCCTACTCCGTCTTCAAGTGGGAGGCCGGCACCCACCGCGTGCAGCGCGTGCCCGAGACCGAGTCGCAGGGCCGGATCCACACGTCGACCGCCACCGTCGCCGTCATGCCCGAGGCGGAGGAGGTCGAGATCGAGGTCGATCCGAGCGACCTCAAGATCGACGTCTACCGCTCGACGGGGCCAGGCGGACAGAGCGTCAACACCACCGACTCGGCCGTCCGGATCACGCACCTGCCGACCGGGATCGTCGTCGCGATGCAGGACGAGAAATCGCAGCTCCAGAACAAGACGAAGGCGATGCGAGTTCTCCGCGCCCGGCTCTACGAGGCCGAGCGCGAGCGGCAGCAGGCCGAGGAGGCCGCCGCGCGCCGCTCGCAGATCGGGTCCGGCCGGCGGGCCGAGAAGATCCGCACCTACAACTTCCCGGAGAACCGCGTCACCGATCACCGCGTACACCTGACTGTGCACCGGCTGGACAAGATCCTCGAGGGCGAGCTGGGCGAGTTCACCGAGGCGCTGGCCGCGGAGGAGCGCCGGCGAGCGCTCGAGACTGCTTCGGCATGACGCTCGGCGATGCGCTTGCCCGGGCCACCGCCAGGCTGGCCGAGGCGGGAGTCGATTCGGCCCGCCTCGAGGCGGAGCTGCTGCTCGCGAAGGCCTGCGACGACTGCGCCCGCGCGCTCCTCTACGCCGAGCTCGACCGCGAGCTCAATGACGAGCAGACTGCCGCCTTCGACGCGAACGTCTCCCGCCGGGAGCAGCGAGAGCCGCTTGCGTACATTCTCGGCGAGTGGGGGTTTCGCAGGCTGACGCTCAAGACAGACTCGCGTGCGCTGATCCCCCGGCCGGAGACCGAGATCGTCGTCGAGCGGGCGCTCGATCACATCCGCGACGTCGAGGAGCCGAGCGTCCTCGACGTCGGCACCGGAACCGGCGCGATCGCCCTTGCGATCGCGGACGAGTCCCCGGCGGCCCGGGTGACGGCGGTGGACGTCTCGCCGGACGCGCTCGCGCTCGCGCGCGAGAACCTGGAGCTCACGGGCGTCAATGGGCGCGTCCGCCTCGTCGAGCACGACCTGACGAGCGGCCTCGGCGACGGCAACTTCGACCTGGTCGTCTCGAACCCGCCGTACGTCGAGCCAGAAGAGCTGCTGACGCTGCAGCCCGAGGTGCGCGACTGGGAGCCGCACGTCGCCCTCGTCGCGAGCGGCGCGACGGAGGCCGTCGCACGCGCGGCGACGCAGGCGCTGCGCCCAGGCGGCTGGCTCGTGCTCGAGACCGCTGCGTGTTCCGGGGAGCGGGTTAGGAGCCTGCTCGACGAGCTGGGTTACGACCACGTCACGATCACCCCGGACCTGGCAGGAAGGGACCGCGTCGTCGAGGGCAAGTGGCGGGACGGACGGCTGTGATAGGAACACGTGCGTGGCCGCGCCAACCACTCCGTACGCCCGCAGCGGCGATGTCCAACCCGCCTACCAGGTAATCCGAGACGGCCCTCGCGACCTCGTCCTGTCGCTGGACTGGGCGAGCCATCTCGAGGTGCTGTGGGAGCAGCCGTTCGTACAAGAGCTCGTCACCTCCCTGGCCCGCTTCGCGCGGGTGCTCTGGTTCGACATGCGGGGCGTCGGCCTCTCGGATCGAGTGCCCGGCGCGCCCGCGGTGACCGAAGACTGGATGGACGACGTCGCCGCCGTGATGGACGCCGCCGGATCCGAGCGCGCGTCGCTGGTTGCGCACGGCCACGCCGCGCAGATGGCGGTGATGGCCGCGGCCACGCACCCGGACCGGATCGAGTCGCTCGTGCTCGTAAACGGCTTTGCCCGCTTTTCTCGCACAGAGGACTACCCGGCCGGGATGCCCGCGGCGGGCGCCGAGGCGGCCCTCGAGCAGATTGCCGAGACCTGGGGGAGGGGCACGATGGCAGCGCTGCTCGGGCCTTCCGTCGCCTCGACTCCAGGAATGACGGAGTGGTACGGGCGGCTCGAGCGTTTCTCGGCGGGCCCCGGGACCGCCCTGGGACGCATGCGAGCGATTCTCGAGCTCGACGTCCGTGAGGTCCTGCCTCTCGTCACCGCGCCGACGCTCGTGATCCAGAACCTCGGCGACGTGTACGTCCGCGCCGGCCACGGTCGCTATCTCGCCGAGCACATACCGGGAGCCCGCTTGCTGGAGCGCGAGAGCGACGACCACTGGCCGGTCCCCGAACCGGACCTGATCGCTGCGATCCGTGAGTTCATCACCGGCACGCCGGTGGAAGAGCCTGAGGCCGACCGCATTCTCACCACGGTCCTCTTCGTCGACGTCGTTGGCTCGACAGAGCGCGTGAGCGAACTCGGCGATCGCCGCTGGACCACGTTGCTCGATCAGTTCGTCGGCACTGTCGAGCGACACGTCGTCGCGCACCGCGGCGCGCTGGTCGGGCAGGCCGGCGACGGCATCCTCGCGACGTTCGACGGTCCCGCCCGGGCCATTCGGTGCGCGTGGGCCATTCGCGAGGCGCTCCAGCGGGTGGGGCTCAACGTCCGCTCGGGGCTGCATACGGGCGAGGTGACGGAGCGGAACGGGGACGTCGCGGGAATCGCCGTCCATATCGGCGCGCGCGTCTCTGAGCTCGCCAGGCCCGGCGAAGTCCTCGTGACGCGCACCGTCCGGGACCTTGTCGCCGGCTCGGAGATCGCGTTCGACGAGCGCGGCGAGCACCCGCTGAAGGGAGTCGCCGAGAACTGGGCGCTGTACGCGACGAGTGCCTAGGCGCAGGCATACGATCGCTTCGCCACGATGACACACGCGAAGCAGAGCTTGACGACCGCGGATGGGAGGATGCTCGCCTACCGCCGCGTCGGTTCGGGGCCGATCCTTGTCTGTCACGGCGGTGGCCCAGGGTTCTCCGGGCTCTACCTGCAGGACCTCGCGGGCCTCGACCGCCGGCTCGAGCTGATCCTGCTCGACCCGCGCGGCACCGGCGCCTCCGACCGGCCCGCCGACCCGCGCGCCTACGCGATCGAGGACTACTCGAACGACGTCGACGAGCTGCGCGAGCATCTCGGGCTCGAGCGGATCAACTTGCTCGGCCACTCCCACGGCGGCGTGATCGCGATGGACTACGCGGCGCGCTTTCCCGACCGCGTCGACCGCGTGATCCTCGCGAGCACGCTCGCGCGCTTCGCGCAGGAGCAAGTGGACGCGATGAAGGCCGCGATGGCCACGAAGGCGAGCGAGCCCTGGTACGACGACGCGCGCGCCGCGCTCGAGGCCGAGCAGAAGGGCGAGTTCGAGACCGACGCGGAGCTCGGCGAGCTCGCGATCCGCGAGTTCCCGTTCTACTTCGCGACCTATGGCGACGCCGAGCGCGCGTACCTCGAGTCGCTGCGCGACGACGTCCCGAACGCCGACACGTTGCGCTACTTCAATCAGGAGATCTTCGAGACCTACGACCTGCGTCCGCAGCTGGAGCAGATCACCGCGCCGACTCTCGTCGTCACCGGCGAGCTGGACTTCATCACCGGCCCCGTCTGCGCGAACGAGATCGAGCACAGCCTGCGCGACGTGCGCAAGGTGCTCATCCCCGGGTCGGGCCACTTCGTCTTCGTCGAGGCGCCCGAGGCGTTCCGCCGGGCGGTGCTCGACTTCCTCGAAGCGTGACGAATGCAAGCGCGGCGCTGAGAGCCGGCCTGCCGGTCGTCCTGCCGACCGACACCGTCTACGGGCTCTGCGGTGACCCCGACCGCCCCGAGGTTGCGCAGGAGGTCGCGCGGCTCAAGGGCCGCGAGCAACGCCAGCCGATCGCGCTCCTCGCGGGAAGCGTCGAGCGCCTGCTCGAACGAGTGCCCGAGCTCGATGCCCGCGCCCTGCTGGCCGGCCCGTACACGCTGATCCTCCCGAACCCGCAGCGGCGCTACCCGTGGCTCACAGGCGAGCGCCCGGACACGATCGGCGTCCGGCTTCCGAAGCTGCCGCCGCCCGCCGCGGAGGTGCTCGACGAGGTCGGCGCGGTGCTCGCAACCAGCGCGAACGCCCACGGCGGTTCCGACCCCCGCCGCCTCGAAGACGTGCCGGAAGAGATCCGCCGCGCGTGCGGCGCGCTCGTCGATGGGGGCGAGCTCTCCGGCACGCCTTCCACGGTGCTCGACCTCACAGGCCCGGAGCCCCAGGTCGTGCGCGAGGGAGCCGTTCCCGCGACCGACGCGCTCGCCGCCCTGGCCGACAGGTTGCGCGAGTAGCATCCTTGGTGCGATGGCCGTCGTTCAGGAGACCTTCCAGCACCTGACGACCGCCGGGCTTGCCGACGTCGACCCGGCGATCGCGGAGCTGATCGGCCGCGAGCTCGATCGCCAGCGCGGCCAGATCGAGCTGATCGCCTCTGAGAACTTCACCTGGCCGTCCGTGCTCGAGGCGGTCGGCTCCGTCCCGACCAACAAGTACGCCGAGGGCTACCCGGGCCGCCGCTACTACGGCGGCTGCGAGGTCGTCGACGAAATCGAGCAGGCCGCGATCGACCGCGCGAAGGAGCTGTTCGGCGCCGAGCACGCGAACGTCCAGCCGCACGCGGGCGCGCAGACCAACATGGCCGTCTACATGGCCGCGCTCGACCCGGGCGACACGATCCTCTCGCTCGAGCTCTCGCACGGCGGCCACCTGACGCATGGCCTTAAGGTCAACTTCTCCGGCCGGCTCTACACGATTGTCCACTACGGCGTGAGCCGAGAGACGAACATGGTCGACTACGACGAGGTGCTCGCCCTTGCCAAGCAGCACCGCCCGAAGCTGATCGTGTGCGGCGGCTCCGCGTACCCGCGCACCGTCGAGACCGACCGCTTCCGCGAGATCGCGGACGAGGTCGACGCGCTCCTGCTCTGCGACATGGCGCACTTCGCCGGGCTCGTCGCGGCGGGCGAGCATCCGAATCCGGTGCCGCACTGCGACTTCGTCACCTCAACGACGCACAAGACGCTGGCGGGACCGCGCGCCGGGTTCATCCTGTGCAAGGAGGAGCACGCGCAGGCGGTCGACCGCGCGGTCTTCCCCGGGATGCAGGGTGGCCCGCTCGTGCACACGATCGCCGCCAAGGCGACCTGCTTCCGGATCGCCGGCACCGACGCGTTCCGCCAGTACCAGCGCCAGATCCGCGCGAACGCCGACACGCTCGCCGCGACGCTCCAGGAGGGCGGGCTCGACGTCCTCACCGGCGGCACCGACACGCACCTGCTGCAGGTCGACCTGCGCTCGACCGAGTGGACGGGCAAGGACGCCGAGGAGCGGCTCGCGGACGTGAAGATCACCGTCAACCGCAACACGGTTCCGTTCGACGAGCGCCCGCCGACCGTCGCCTCCGGGATTCGGATCGGCACGCCCGCGGCCACTATGCGCGGCTTCGACGAGGACGACTTCCGCGAAGTCGGCCGGGTCATTTCCGAGGCGCTCGCGGACGGCGCCGACACGGCCGCGCTCGCCCGCCGCAGCGAGACGCTCTGCGAGAAGCGTCCGCTCTACCTGGGCTTCCGGGGCTTCACGACGTACCAGACGTGAGCACCGAGACGGCCAGCGGCGTGACGGTGGTCGCGCACCCGCTCGTCCAGCACAAGCTCTCGTACCTGCGCGACAAGGAAACGCCGACGGTGCACTTCCGCAAGCTCGCGAACGAGGTCACGCTCCTGCTGACGTATGAGGCCACCAAGGACTTCCCGACCGAGACGACGGAGGTCGAGACGCCGCTCGAGCGCACCGAGGTCGAGCGCATCGCGGGCAAGAAGGTCGCCGTTTGCCCGGTCCTGCGCGCAGGCCTGGGGATGCTCGACGGCGTGCTCTCGCTCGTCTCGAGTGCGCGCGTCGGCTTCATCGGGCTCTACCGCGACGAGGAGACGCTCCAACCGGTCGAGTACTACGTGAAGCTGCCGGAGCTCGGCGACGGCGAGCGTGACGCGATCGTGCTCGATCCGATGCTCGCGACCGGCCGGTCCAGCTCGGCAGCCATCGCCGCGGTGAAGCAAGCCGGCGCGCGCTCCGTCACGCTCGTGTGCCTGGTCGCCGCGCCCGAAGGGATCGAGCACCTCCAGCGCGAACACCCGGACGTGCGGATCGTCACCGCCGCGGTCGACCGCGGCCTCAACGAGCGTGGCTTCATCGTCCCCGGCCTGGGCGACGCCGGCGACCGCCTCTACGGGACCAAGTAGCCATGTGGTCGACGCTCAGCGACCATCCCGAGGTCGTCTACGGCGCGGTCCTCGCGCTCGTGATCGTGATCCTGCTGACGCCGGCCGTGGGCGGAATGGCGCGCATGCTGGGCGTGGTCGACGAGCCCGGAGCGCGGCGGCTGAACCGGCGCGCGGTGCCGCGGCTCGGCGGCCTCGCGCTCTTCTTCGGGATCTTCGTGCCGGCGCTCGCGTTCCTGCCGCTCGGCTCGGAAACGCGCGGGCTGCTGCTCGGCGCGGCGGTCGCGACCACGGTCGGCGCGATCGACGACTTCCGCGGCCTCGTCTGGTGGGAGAAGCTCGGCGGCCAGGTCGCTGCGGCCGCGATCGCGACCGGCTTCGGCATCTGGGTGCACCGCTTCACCTTCCCGGTGCTCGGCGTTCATGCCCTGCCGGAATGGGTGGGCATCCCGCTGACCATCCTCTGGATCGTCGCGATCATGAACATGGTCAACTTCCTCGACGGGCTCGACGGTCTTGCCGCAGGCGTCTGCGCGATCTCCGGCTTCACCTTCTGCCTGATCGCGCTCTCGCTCGAGCGGCCGCAGCCGGCGCTGCTTGCCGCCGTCGTCTTCGGCGCCTGCCTCGGCTTCCTGCGGCATAACTTCTACCCGGCGCGGATCTTCATGGGCGACTCGGGGGCTCTTCTCCTGGGTTTCACGCTCGGCGCGCTCTCGGTCCAGGGCCTGCTCAAGACGGCCGCCGTGGCGACACTGCTCTTCCCGCTGCTCGTGCTGGCGGTGCCGATCATCGACACGTCGTTCGTCGTCGCGAAGCGGCTCAAGTACCGGCAGCCGGTCTACGGCGCCGACCGCTCGCACCTGCACCACCGCTTCATGAACATCGGCTTCTCGCAGCCGCGCGCGGCTCTGACGATGTGGGCCTGGTGCGGGATCCTGGCGGCCGCCGCGCTCGCGACCCGCTTCCTGAAGCCGCACGCGCACGGCGTCTGGCACACCGGGCCGACCGTGGCGATCGCGGCCATCGGCGCGCTCGCGCTCGCGGCCTCGATCTACATGGTCTACCTGCTCGAGATCGTCAAGCTCGCGAACCCACGCATCCGCCGCCGCGAGGCCGAGGCCCGCGAGGCCGAGCGCAAGTCCGCCTAGCCGAAGAACTCGAGCAGCCGCTCCGCGTAGCCCGGCGCGCGCGGGACCGAGTGGCCTGCCCCCGGAAGCACGGCCCGTTCGGCGCGCAGGCGTTCCTCGAGCACGTCGCAGACCGCGTCGAAAGCCGCGTGGTGCCCGCCCGAGATCACGAGCTTCGGGAACGGCGCCGCGGCCAGCTCGTCGAGCGGGATCTCGGCCTCCCACGGCGGACGCTCGACCATCGCCGCCCGCGCGCCTTGCTCCAGCGCCGGCGGGAGCGGCTCCGGGAGCCGGAGCTCGCTGCCCACGCTCACGAGAAAGCCGCGAAGGTACTCCGACGGCTCGTACGGGCCGGCAGCGAAGAACTCGTTGAGCCCGGCGACCAGCTGCTCGACATCCGGGTTCCCGCGCGCGACACCGAACGCCGGTGGCTCGCTCACGGTCAGCGAGCGAACGCGCTTCGGGTAGCGAGCAGCGATCAGGAGTGAGATCACGCCGCCTACGAGATGCGCTCCGTCCTCGAGCAATGGGGCCAGTTCGACGGTCTGCTCCTCGAAGTCGATCCGCTCGAGCACGGGCCCCGGCGGGTAGCCGCCGCGGTTCGGCACGACGACGTCGAACCGCTCCTCCAGCGGGCCGAGGGCTGAGAAGGTCGCGGGGCCGTTCCCGACACTGCCGTGTACGAGGACCGCGCGCACCCGTTCATTCTACTCGTACAAAGTCGCTCAAAAACCAAGTAGCCGAGCGGTTTTCGGCTGTCACAAGCTCGCCTTTCCGTTTGGTATGCTCGCGGCGATGGAGCCCAGCGGCGTAGGCTCGACGGAGCCGCCCAGGAGCGGAGGTCGCGGCTCGGCCGCGGCCGGGAGCGGGAGCCCGCGCGCGTCGTTCGAGCCGGCCGGAGCCGGTGCGCTGCTGGGAGGCGTGACCGCCGCGAGCGTCGGCGTCGGCGCACTTGTCGGCTGGGCTGCCGGCTCGGTCGGCCTGGGCATCCTCGGGGGCGCGGTCGTCGGTGTTCCTGCGGGCATCTTTGCGGTCTACCACCGCTACCGGGACGCGCTGTGACGAAGGTCGGCATCCTCGGCTCGCCTCGTCCCGCGCCGGCCCGCCGCCTCGTCGGGCCTCTTGCCGGCGCCCTCGTGATTGCGCTCGCGCTGCCGCTGTTCGTGCTCGCCGGCTGGAGCTTGAAGGGCTGGGCGATCGCCGCCGTCCTCTGGCTCGGCGTCCAGGCGTTCGGGCTGCTGCTGGCGCGGGTTCGGCCCTCGAGCCAGAACGTCGCCGCCTCCGGCGCTCTGGCCGCCGGGATGATGCTGCGCCTGCTGGGCGTACTGGTCGTGCTGCTGGCCGTGGCGTCGTCCGACCGGGAGCTCGGCCTCGCGGTCGCGCTCGTCTATGGCGCCGCCTACACGGCTGAGCTCGCGGTCGGCTTGCTCGGCTACTACGCGCAGGAGCCGACTGCGTGAAACGCCTGCTCGCCAGCGCCACGTTGCTGGCCCTCGCGCTGCCCGCGCCGGCCTTCGCGCGCGGCACCTTCGACCCGACCACCGAGTTCGAGCAGCACGAATGGGTCTCGATTCATCTCGGCGGTCTGAACCTCTCGATCACCAAGGCCGTCGCGTACCTGATGATCGGCACGGTGCTGACGATCCTGCTCGGCCTCGTCCTGATGCGCGCGCGGCTCGCGCTGCTTCCGGACCGCCGGCAGACGCTCGGCGAGGCGATTTACGAGGTCACGCAGACCGCGATCGCCGAGCAGGGGCTCCCCGCGAAGGCGATCGGCCGTTGGTTCCCGTACGTCGCCACCCTCGCACTGTTCATCTGGGTGGTGAACGTGATCGGGTTCATCCCGCTTCCGCTGACCGGTGAGACCTGGCATGGGGTCCCGACGTGGGGCATCTACGCTGCGACCTCGTCGCTGTCGGTCACCCTCGCCCTCGCGCTGCTCACGTTCGTCTTCACGCACTTCGAGGGGATCCGCTGGAACGGCCCCGTGCGTTACTTCAAGAGCTGGATCCCCGAGGCCCCGACTGCGCTGCTCTTCTTGATCGTGCCGCTGGAGATTCTCGGTCAGTTCATGCGCCTGATCTCGCTCAGCGTCCGTCTCTTCGCCAACATGCTCGCCGGCCACATCCTGATCCTGACCTTCATCGGCCTGATGTTCATCCTCGAGTCCGTCGTCCTCGCCGTCGTGACCGTGCCGGTGGCGACGGCCTTCTACCTGTTCGAGGTGCTGATCGTCGTCACCATCCAGGCGTTCATCTTCGCCGCCCTGTCCGCCATCTACATCGGCTCGGCGATCGAGCCGGAGCACTAAGGAGGCACATCGTGAGCATTCTTCTCGCCGCCACCACCGGCGACGTCACCAAGGCCGGTAAGGCGATCGGCCTCGCGCTCGGCGTCGGGCTCGGCGCGCTCGGCGCCGGCGTCGGCATCGGCAACATCTTCGCCTCGATGATCCAGTCGGTTGCCCGCCAGCCCGAGCTCCGCGGCGAGCTTCAGGGCATCCAGTGGCTCGGCTTCGCGCTCACCGAGGCCGTCGTGTTCTACGGCCTGCTCGGCTCGATCCTCGCGTACGTCCTCGTCTGATGCCGCTCGCAACCAATCCGCTGATCCAGGTCACGCCGGGGCTGATGATCTGGACGATCGTCTGCTTCCTGATCACGCTGTTCGTGCTCAAGCGCTACGCGTTCGGGCCGATCCAGAAGGCGATCGACGAGCGGCGGGACCGGATCAGGCACTCGCTGGAGGAGGCGGACGAAGCGCGTGACGAGGCGCACCGCCTGCTCGAGGAGCACCGCAAGCTGATCGGCCAGGCGAAAGGCGAGGCGGAGGAGATCCTCACCGGAGCGCGGCGCGTCTCCGAGGCGAACGTCCGCCGCATGCGGGACGAGACCGAGGCCGACCGCCAGCGCAGGCTCGAGGACACGCGCAAGCAGATCGAGGCCGAAACGCGCCGCGCACTGGAGCAGATCCGCGCCGAGGTCGCCGACCTGAGCCTGATCGCCGCGGAGAAGGTGACGCGCAAGTCGCTCGACGACGCTGACCACAAGCGGCTGATCGAAGAGGCGATCGGCGAGCTCGACTTCTCCGTGCTCGAGGGGAGGAACAACTGAGCGTCGCTGACCGCGTGTACGCGCGAGCGCTGTTCGACGCGGCGCTCGGGGAGAAGCGGCTGGAGCCGGTACGCGAGCAGCTGCAGCAGCTGGTCGAGGCCGAGGCTGCGGTCCCCGAGCTGCGCGAGCTCCTGCGCAACCCGCAGCTCGACCCGCGCAGCAAGCGCGCCGCGCTCGAGGACCTGCTGAGCGGCGCCGACGAGCTGCTGCGCAACTTCCTGCTCGTCCTCGTCGACAAGGGCCGCGCCGGCCAGCTCGA
>VAXD01000154.1 GCA_005884155.1 Actinomycetota bacterium
CGACGGCTTCTTCTACCGCCCGACGATCTTCGGCGACGTCCAGCCGGACATGCGGGTCGCGCAGGAGGAGATCTTCGGCCCGACGACCGCGCTCATACCGGTGCGCGATGTGGACGAGGCGATCCGTGTCTCGAACGGGATCGAGTATGGCCTCTCGTCCTCGATCTTCACGCGTGACGTGAACACGGCCTTCCGCGCGATGCGCGACCTCGAGGCCGGAATCACGTACATCAACGCCGGCACGATCGGTGCCGAGGTGCACCTGCCCTTCGGCGGCGTCAAGGGCACCGGCAACGGCCACCGCGAGGCCGGCCAGGCTGCGCTGGACGTCTTCACGGAGTGGAAGTCGATCTACGTGGACTACTCCGGGAAGCTCCAGAAGGCCCAGATCGACACCGCCTCCTAAGCACGATGGACATCCGGGCGCTCGCAGCCGGCGACCGCGACTGGGTCGAGCGCTTCGTCGTAGAGCGCTGGGGCGATTCCGTGGTCGTCGGACGCGGCGGCGTCTGGAAGCCCGCGGAGCTCCCGGGCTTCGCAGCCTTCGACGGCGACCGCTGCGTCGGGCTGGTGACCTACGAGCTCGACGGCGAGGCCTGCGAGATCGTCACCATCGATGCGCTCGAGGAGGGCAGAGGGATCGGAACAGCCTTGCTCGAAGCGGTCGTGGCGGTCGCTCGCCAGACCGAATGCAAGCGGGTTCAGCTCCTGACGACCAACAACAACCTCCGGGCGCTGGCCTTCTACCAAAAGCGCGGCTTCCGCCTCGTCGGGCTCGTCCCGGGAGCGATCGACGAGGAGCGCACGCTGAAGCCGTCAATCCCGGAGCTCGATAGCGCAGGGCTTCCGATCCGCGACGAGCTGCACCTCGAGCTTCCTCTGGCGTAGCGTGCAACCGCGCGGGACCAGGGCTACTCTGGTGCGCTCGAGGACCGGGGTCTGCACAGAGAGTGAACCGTCCATCTGAATTGGCATCCGCGCTGCTCGCGCGCTGGCAGGAAGACCTGCGCGCGCTCGGCTACTGGGCCGCTGCGGCGGCGGTCGCGCTCAGCGCGGCGTCGGCGTACGCGCTCGTCCGGCCGCCGAGCGGCGCCAGGGCCGCCGCCCCGGCTCACCACCACAAAACGGTCAAACGGCATCGCCAGCACGTTCGGCGTGTGCACCGGAAGAAGCGCATTCGCGTGCGGCGCGCGCGCCGGCGCGCGGTGCGACCGAGCGCGACCGTCCAGCTTCAGCGCGACGCGGCGACGGGACTCGCGCACGTCCTCTTCTCGCGCAGCCCGGGCGGGATCACGGCGACGGCCGAGCGGGTCACGCGCTACCGCAGACTGATCGACGCCCAGGCGCGCGGCAGCGACTTCGGCGCGAACACCCTCGAGGGGATCGTCTTCCTCGAGAGCGCCGGTTACTCGGACGCGATCGCCGGCTCCGATCCCGTCGCCGCCTCCGGGCTGACGCAGATCGTCGCGCAGACCGGCGCGGGCTTCCTCCATATGCGCGTCGACCTCCGCCGCAGCCGCAAGCTCACGTTCCGCATCCGCCGATTGGAGGCGCGAGGAAAGCTGCGCCGGGCCGAGCGACTCGCCGCGGTCCGCCGCCAAGTCGACCAGCGCTTCGATCCCGCCGACGCGCTCGCCGCCACGGTTCGCTACCTGACGATCGCACGCGGTTACCTCGGCCGCGACGACCTCGCGGTCGCCTCGTACCACATGGGCATCGGCAACCTGCAGGGCGTGATCGCGCGCTGGGCAGGGGCGCCGCTCGACGCGTCGACCACGCGGCTGGTCCGAGCTGAGCGGATCTCGTACGCGAAGCTCTTCTTCACGTCGGCGCCCGATCGGCATGCGCGCGCCTGGGCGCGGCTGAACGCGCTCGCCGACGACACGCGCAACTACTACTGGAAGGTGCTCGCCGCCGAGCGGATCATGTGGCTCTACCGCCACGACCCGAGCGCGCTCGAGTCCGAGGCCTGGCTGCAGGATCAGAAGAACTCCGCGGAGGAGGTCATGCACCCGCGAACGCACACGTTGCGCTTCGTCAGGCCGAAGGACATCGCGCGCGCCGAGCGGCGCCATACGCTCGTCCCGCTGCCGTCGTCCTCGCGCAAGACCTACATCGCCGTCTCGCCCTTCCTCGGCCAGATGGCGCACCGGCTTCACCACCGCCGGAGCCTCTACCGTGCGCTGCGGCCGGGCACCCTCGACGTCCTGCTCTACATCGGTGAACGTGTCCACGAGCTCTCGAGCTCGAAGCGACCTTTGCTCGTGACGAGCGCCGTGCGCGACCTCCACTACCAGCGCCTCCTCAAGCGCGTGAACGAGAACGCTGCCCGCGGCTACTCGGTGCACACGACCGGCTACGCCTTCGACCTTGCGCGCTCGTACTCGAGCCGGCGCCAGGCGGCCGCGCTGCAGTTCGTGCTCGACCGGCTCGAGGCGCTCAACCTGATCGCGTACATCAAGGAGCCGGAGGCGATCCACGTCGCGGTCGCCTCGCACGCGGGCCGGCGGCTCCGCGCGCTCCGCGCCGACGCTTAGTCCAGCCGGCCGTTCGCCCGCAGCGTCGCGATCGCCTCGAGCGTGAGGATTGCCCGCCAGGCCGCAAGCGAGCCCGGGCCGGGTGGCTCCCAGGCGACCGGCCAGCCGCCGTCCTCGGCCTGCTCGCCTTCCAGCCGGTCGAGGTGCGCGTCGTAGAGCGCAGCAGAGAACCACTCCCGCGGGAACTTGGTCGGCGGGACGCCGTAGCCCTCGCCGGAGGGGTCGGCGAGGAACCAGCTCGCTTCCGGCAGCGCCTCGGCCAGGCGCGGCGCGAGCCGATCCGCACCCGGAACGCGTTCGACGAAGACCGCGGCTGCAAGGATCTCGTGCGCCTCCGTCAGCGTCTCGTTCTCGAGGGCCTCGAAGCAGGTGACGGTCGCTCGCTCGAGCCATGGATGCTCGACTCCGAGGGCGTGGAGGTAGCCCGCGATCGCGACCGTCGGGTTGAGCCCCGGCGGAAAGTTCCCGTCGCCCCAGTGGTCGGCACGCGGGTAGGCGGCGACCGAGGGCAGCACGATCGGCATGAGCCCGCGGTCGTCCGCGACGGTCTCGAGGAAGCCGCAGGCGGCCGCGCCGAGCTCACGCGCATCGGTGCCGACCTCCGTCAGCCGTTGCAGCGCAAGCTGGACGTCGAGCGGCTGGCTCTGCGGCGCGAGCTTGTCAGGCTCGAGCCCGTGCCCGAAGCCGCCGTCGGCGTTGCGGTAGGCGAGCACCGCGGCGACCACGCCGTCCGCGTCGCCGTCCTCATAGAGCCGGGCGAACAGCCGCCGCTCGAGGACGCGTCCGGAGCGGTAGAGGAACTCGCGAGCTCGCTCGAATGAGGCCTCCGGCACGGCTGGGAGTCTAAGGTCCCGCCGTGGACCGGAAACTCGTCGTCTTCGTCCCGCGCGAGGCGCTCGACTCCGTGCGCGAAGCGTTGTTCGAGGCCGGCGCGGGGCGGATCGGCGACTACGAGCGCTGCTCATGGTATGGGGAGGGCACCGGCACGTTCCTCGGCGGCGAGGGCACCGACCCAAACGTCGGTCAGCCAGGGCGCGAGCAGCGAGTCGCCGAGCTGCGCCTGGAGACCGTCTTCCCCGAAGAGCGGCAGGCCGACGTCGTCGAGGCCCTGCGCCGGGCACACCCGTACGAAGAGCCCGCCTTCGACATCTACCCGCTGCTGTGAAGGCGCGGCTCTCGACCGACGGCGGCGCTCGCGGCAACCCCGGTCCGGCGGCGTACGGCTACGTGCTCGAGGACGAGGGCGGGACGGTGCTCGAGGCGCGCGGCGAGGCGATCGGCGTCGCCACGAACAACGTCGCCGAGTACCGCGTACAGCGCTCTTGTGGCGGGCCTCGAGAAGGCGCTCGAGCTGGGCGTCAGCGAGCTCGAAGTCGTCTCCGACTCGGAGCTACTCGTCAAGCAGATGCGCGGCGAGTACAAGGTCAAGAACGAGACCCTGCGAGGGCTCCACGAGGAGGCGTCAGGCCTGGCCGAGAGGCTCGATCGGGTGCGCTACACAGCGGTTCGCCGCGCCCACAACGAGCTCGCCGACGGCCTCGTCAACGAGGCGCTGGACTCCGCCTAGAGGCGGCTATACTGGCCGCGCTACGCGGATGTAGCTCAGTTGGCTAGAGCGTCTGCTTGCCATGCAGAAGGTCGTGGGTTCGAATCCCATCATCCGCTTTTTCTCACTCTCTTTCGGAGAGTTCCACTTCTCCTTCTTCTTTCGTCCTCCTCACAAAGCCCCGCTCAGGCGGGTTTTTAGTTGCTGACGGCGGCAACATCTCCGCCGCGAAATCGTGGGCGCTGCCCATTTGCTGCCCATTGCTGCTGCCCATTCGATCGCGCGGTCGAAGGCATCTCGCTGTGGCTTTGCAAGCGGTCGCGGTTTGACTTCACCTAGGTCCGGCGTCGAACCTCTTGCTCGGTAGCAGAGAGTCCATCTCCGTGGCTCCCTGCTCCGGCTGCGGCATCGTGCACGCGGCGTTGCCGGTGAAAGGCCGGTCACCCGGCCTGCATCGGCCCCTCGCGCGTGCCCTAACCCCTGCTAGGAGGCCTACTTCGCTCCGCCGCCGGCCAGGCTGACGCGCGACTGGAACTCTGGTGGCAGGGCGGTGATGCGCACCACGCGCGCGACCCAGTCCTCGCACGCGTGCGCACTCGGCTCGCGCGCCGCCATGAGGGCGGGGATGACGACGTACGCGTTGGCTCCTGCGAGAAGGAACATCGCCCAGAACGGGTGCCAACCGTAGATCAGCGTGCCGTGGATCAGTCCGAGCCAGACGGCACTCTCCGTCACCAGGGCGTGCGACGTCATTACGCGCCGGACGCTGCGTGCGATCGGCGTCGTTGTCTTCGCCGCGCCCGTTGCCACCCAGCCTTTCGTTCTCCCGCTGAAGTGGTTGACGATCGCCAGCAGGTGCGCGAACGAGTAAAGGTATTGCACGCGCAGCACCGAGAACCTCCAGCGCGACTTGTGCACGCAGGGGTAGATGAGCAGTGCCATCACGATCGACCCGCTCATCCAGAAGGAGTTGATCGGGCGGATCATCGGCGTCAGCCACCAGAGCATGACGATCACCGGCAACGGCGCGAGCAGCACGTTGAGCGCGGTCGAGAGGTAGTAGAGGAACCCCGCGAAGAAGCAAAGATGGTGCCGCAGGGTGAGGGCCGGGTGGTGCCGGAAGGTCGGGTCGCGCAGGAGCGAGAGGCTCCCGCTGCACCAGCGGTACTGCTGGTTCACGAACGCAGAGAATTCATCGGGGCAGAGCCCCTTCGCGAGCAGCACCGGCACGTAGCGGGTCGTGAATCCGGCCTTCAGCAAGTTCACGCCCGTGTGGACGTCCTCGCTGTGCCCGATCTGGGCAAAGCCGCCGCTTTGCTCGAGCGCGCTGCGGCGATAGACGGCGCATGTCCCCACGCAGATCGCGGCGTCGAACCTGTCTCGCGAGGTCTGGATCCAGCGGTAGAACATCTCCTGCGTCGAGCCGGCGGACAGCTGCAGCCAGTGCATGCGCTTATCACTGTCGAAGAACTGCGGCGACTGGACGATGCCGATCGACGGAGCGTCGAAGTACGGGAGCAGCTCCAAGAGGAATTCCGGCCGCGGGACGAAGTCGGCGTCGAAGATCGCGATGAAGTCGCCGTCGCTGTGCTCGTAGCCGAAGCGAAGGTTGCCTGCCTTCTTCAGGTGCCCTGGGTTCGGCCGCGTCAGGTAGGTGAACCCCCACTCGGCGGCTGCCTCGCGCACCTCGTAACGCGCAGAGTCGTCGAGGACGTAGACGGTGATCTCACCCGGCCAGGAGAGGGAGGCGACGTGATGGAAGGTGTTCTGGAGGATCTCGATCGACTCCCCGGCCGAGGGAAGGAAAACGTCGATTGCCGGGAACTTCTCGGGCTGCCAGCCGTCGACGCGCGCTCGGTGGTCGGCGAGCTGCAGGCGCCGCCGCCGGAGGGTGGTCCGCATCGAAGTCGCCACCGTGAGCAGGGAGAAGGCAAGGGGAGGAACGAAGAGGCAGAGAACGAGATGAGACGTCGCGAACAGCGCCATGCTCACGCAGATCAACGAGTAGGCGACGACCGAGACCGGGAATAGCCACCGGTGCTCCCGCCCCAGGTACCAGTACTTCTCGGCGTCCGTCGGCGGTGAGGGAAGCGCCTCATTGGCCTCCTCGGTGGCACCGGCACCGCCGCGCGCCCAGACCAGGGTTCCAAAGGCCGTTACGGCGGCTAGGAGGGAGGCGGTGGTGAGTCCTGTGCTCGGGGCCAAGGCTGTCTGCTTTCGGTTGTCCGCAAAAACAGCCGCAGGACGTGCTTCACGAGCGCATCGACAGCAGCGCCCGAGAGCCCCTTCCCTCAGTCGAGCGAATCCGTTCTAGTGGGTCAGTTTTCGGCCGCGAGGAGCCCGAGTACTTCCCCGCTGTCGGCGTCGCTGAGAACGGCCGCCGAGGCGAGCCGTCGCATTTGGGTCGCGACGCCATAACGGCTGCTTCTCGCTCCACGCGACGATCTCGCGCGCACTGATAGCGCCGCGCTGAGACTCGGTGATCATGAGTGTCTACTCGGACGACGCCACGGCAGGGTCACGATGGGTGCTGGCCCTGCAGCTCGAACTCTGTTCGCCTGGGCTCATCGCCTCGTGCGTCGAAACACGTTGGCGGCCTTCGGGCTTCGGCCGGGGTTCTGGCCACAGGGCCAGTCCAACGAGTCTACTCTGCATGCGAGGCAGACGCTTTGGGCGGCCCGGCCCGGTCTCCTACCGGGCGCTGCCGCCTCACCTTGTACTCGATTTTCAGGATGCGAAATCCCAAGCGGGTAGACGCTATGAGCTCAAGCGCCGAACTCGTGCCCACGTTCGTCGGGGGCGACGCTCACTCGGTTTTTCGGTCTACCTGATTGCGAGCTGACCGAGCTCGGCCAGCGCCACCTCGTAGCGCTCGACGCCGACGACTCGGCTTGCCGCACCCTCCGCGGCTCGCTGGCGGAGCTGGTTCGCCTGCTCCTCGCTCGCACGCAACGCCTCGTCGCTCTCCCATAGGGTGATCAGCTTGGTACGGCCGCGCTCGCGGTCGACGAGCGAGACGACGCCCTTGAAGCCGCTGACCTGCCGGACCTGCGGAAGGATCTGGTCCTGCGCGTAGCGCGTCCCCTCGTCGAGACTCTCCGGCGAGCCTTCGAGCACGCTTACGCGCGCCGCGCGGGCTCCCTCGCCTCCCTCGGCCATCGCGACCTCGTAGATGTCGACGGACGTCCGTCGCCCCCGCTGCGCTTCCGGGATCTCGTCTCCCATGCG
>VAXD01000149.1:0-9558 GCA_005884155.1 Actinomycetota bacterium
AAGGGCGCGGTCGGCGTGATCGTCGGGAACTTCACTGGCACGCTGGTCGTCTTCTTCGTCCTGCTCGCGTACCGGCGCTTCCAGCTCGGGCTCGAGTTCAACCGACCGCTCTTCCGGGAGATGCAGCGCTTCGGGCTGCCGCTCGTGCCTTCGGGGCTTGCGCTCTGGGCGCTCGACTTCGCCGACCGCTTCCTGCTGCTGAAGCTGAAGAACGCGGCCGAGGTCGGGCTCTACTCGGTCGGCGTGCGCGTCTCGACCGCGATCCTGCTCCTGCTGATCGCGTTACGCACCGCCTGGCCGGCATTCGCCTACTCGATCAAAGACGACAACGAAGCGAAGCGCGCGTATGGCTTCGTCCTGACGTACGTCCTCTACATCAGCTGCTGGATGTCGCTCGCGCTCTCGCTGCTCGCGCCGTGGATCGTGCGTCTGCTGACGACGCCCAGGTTCTATGCGGGCGCACGCGTGGTGCCGTTGCTCGCCTTCGGCGCGACCGCGTTCATCGCCTTCAACGTGATGTCGATCGGGATCGGGCGCGCGAAGCGGACGCAGATGAACTGGGTCGTGACGGGCACGGCGGCCGCGCTCAACATCGGGCTCAACTTCTGGTTGATCCCGGCCTACGGAATGATGGGCGCGGCGGCGGCGACGCTCGTCGCCTACGTGGTGATGTTCCTCGGCATGACCTGGCGCGCGCAGCAGGTCTTCCCGGTGCCGTACCAGTGGCGTCGGGTTGCGCTCGCAGTGAGCGCGGCCGTCGGGCTAACCGTGCTCGGGAAGGCGCTCCACGTCCCGCTGGCCGGCGCGGTTGCGCTGTCGGCCGTCTACCCACTGATCCTGCTCCCGCTCGGCTTCTACCTCCCGGTCGAGCTGCGGCGGCTGCGGGCGCTCGTCGCGGCCCGGTAGCGGCACGCGCGCGGTGACGGCCGCGAGGGCAAGCACGCCCCAGACGGTCGGGTCCTCGAAGAACGCGTTGTAGAAGAGGCTGTGGACGCCGATCGCGGCGAAGACGAGGCCGCACGTGAGCGCGGTCGTGCCGACGAGGTCGCCGCTGCGGCGGCGGAAGGCGAGGGCGAGGCCGGCGACGACGAGCCAGGCCAGGAGCGCCAGGCCAGGGATTCCCGTCTCCGCCGCGACGGTGATCGGCGTGTCGTGCGACGCGCCGGCCCTGGACGCCTTCGAGCGCAGGTGGGCCTGCTTCGCGTAGGCGTGCTTGAACGCGCCGACGCCGACGCCGACGACCGGGTGGTGCTCGGCGATCTTGACCCCGTTAGTGACGAGCTTCGAGCGGCCGCTCGTGACGCGGTTGACTCCGCCGTTCGTCCGGTGGAGGAGTGCGTGGCGCACATTCGGCGCCGCTGCTGCGACCAGAAGGAACACGGCCGCGCCGACGAGGACAAGCGCGATCGCGCGACGGCCCCAGGCGAAGGCCGCGGCGAGCACGACGCCCGCGATCAGCGCGGCGAAGCTCGACTGTGAGAACGAGAAGAGCAGGCCGACCCAGACCAGCGCGATCCCCGCTGCTGCGCCGATGATCAGACGGGTAGAGCGGGTGCGTAGCGCGACGACGAGCGTCGCCAGGATCGCCACGACGAGGAAGCGACCGTAGATCGACGGGTCCCAGAAGACCGAATTGACGCGGTAGAACGGCGCGTACGTGTTCCCGACGAGCAGCTTCGGGTTCCAGAAGATGTCGCGCGTGATCCACTGCTCGATGCCCACGGCGGCGAAGATCAGCGCCATCAGGCAGAGCTCGGCGTAGAGCGCGACGACCCAGCGGGCGCGCCAGTCGAGGCGGGAGAGCGACACGGCCAGTAGTCCGAACGGGAGGTAGAACGCGAGCAGCTCGATCGCGCCCTGGCGGACGTCCTGGCTCCAAGCGAGCGAGAGCCCGGTCCAGGCGACGAACGCGGCGAGCGGGAGGGCGACCGGCCCGAGCTCGCGCGATCTCTCGTCTCCGCGCACGAAGTCCCACGCGAGCGCGAGCGCGGCCGCGGCGACGACGCCGTAGAGCGGGACGAGCAGGTTCGCCTGCGTCGAGCCGATCGTGACCGGGATGCGCGCCGGCACGCAGGCGAGGGTCGCGAGCGCGAGCAGCCAGGGCCAGCGCCGGAGCAGGTACGCGCCGATTGCGGCGACCGCGAGCCCCGCGACGGCCGCGGCCCCGAGCAGCGCCGCGTGCCCCTTCGGCGCGAGGTAGACCGCCAAGACCGCGGCGGCGGCGACCCAAACGGCGAGCCCAGCGAGGCGCTGCCACCTGGCCGTCGCGAGCATCAGCACCACGAGGCCGGCGGCCCCGACGGGCCCCGCAACCCGCGCGAGCTCGGCGCTCAAGGTCCGCTCACGATCAGGAGGGACGTAGCGGCCCGCCGCGGGAGCGCGCAGCACGAGCAGTCCCGGCCGCGAGAAGCCGCCCCCGTTGCCGAGCCGCCAGTGGAAGCGCCGCGCGTCGGTCCGCACCCGGAACCCAACCTTGGCGCCGGCCTTCGCGTGCAACACGTGCGGCCGCACCGAGACGAACCGGATCCGGACGACCCCGGCCTTGACCGGCGCGGAGAGGTTCCCGGCGCGGTCGACCGCACGCACCACGAGCCGGTAGCGCCCGGCGGGATATCCCGCCCCGAACCAGCGCAGCGAGCCGGCGCCCCCGAAGCGCTTCAGCCGCACTCGGAGCTGCCCGTCCACGAACAGCAGCGCGCGCGCAGGCTGGCTCGTCCGGACCCGGATCCGCACGAGATCGCTGCGGCCGTCACCGTCCGGCGAGAAGACCCTTGGCTTGACCGAGACCACCGACACCCGCGGCGCGGACGTGTCGACGTGGATCGGATTCGGCATCAGGATCGTCCGGTGGTCGCGAGCGAGGTGTAGCCGTGGCTTGTACGTCCCGTCAGGAACGACCCGGCCCGAGTCGTCGCGCCCGTCCCAGTGGAACCGCTGCACACCTTTCGGCCGCGACGTCCGGCTCAGGAGCGTCCGGACGACGCGGTCGTTCGAGTCGACGATCGTGACCGTCAGCGTCTCCGGCTTGCGCAGCACGAACCTGATCGGGGTCGTCGCCAGACCGCAGTGGCAGTCCGGCCCGAGCAGCTTCCCGACGTGTGTCCGGTAGACCGGGCTGCGCTCGAGCTTCAGCTGCTCGGTCAGCGCGAAGGCGGCCGCGGTCCCGCCGAGCAGCCCGACGACGATGACCGCGACCAGGATGCGCGCCCGCCGCAGTGACTCACTCGACATGGCGGACCAGCACGAATGGCTCGGCGTACTCGCAACCGACGGTCGCGCCGAAGAACTCCGCGTGCGCCCGCAGCGCGCGCTCGCTGCGCGGGTGCGGGTAGTCGCGGCGCTCGGTCGCGAAGCACGCGAACGCCTCGAGCTTGCGCTCAAGCGTCGCCGTCACGTCCACGAACCAATTCGGCATGAACCAGTTCGTCGCGGCCGGGGTCCATTCGGTGCTCGACGTCGGCGCGTAGGTCAACACGCGCCGAACCGGCTGCCCCGGGGTCGGGCGCGTCGCGACCGCGACCGAGTCGAACAGCGCGCGATGGTCTGCGTTCACGTCCGGTTGCGCCGTGTAGACCACCTCCGGCGAGACGTCGCGGACATGTTCCTCGACGACCGCGTTCAGCTCCGCGTGGGCCAGCGTGTCGAGCCGCATGTCCGGCAAATCGAGGTGGACGTAATCCCTCACGCCCAGCACGCCCGCGGCTCGCACCGCCTCCTCGCCTTTGCGGGCCCGCACCTCCGCGTCGTCCGGGTACTGCGTCGAGCTGCCGTCGGTCACGCACACGACGCGCACCTCGTCGCCGCGCTCGGCCGCGTGCAGGCACAGCGTCCCGCCCATGCCGAGCACATCGTCGTCCGGATGCGCCGCGAAGACCAACACCTTCATCCGAGGCGAGCGCCGACCGGCAACGGCCCGGTCACGCCCTCCACCTCCTCCAGCACAAGCCCGCCCTCGCCGCACGCGACCACCGCCGCATCGCCTTCGTGGCCGACGATCGTCCCCGCGGCGACCGTCTCCTCCAGCCCCACCGGCCGCGCGCGCCAGACGACGATCTTGTCCTCGCCGAGATACGTGAACGCGCCCGGGTAGGGCCGCGTCTGCGCCCGAACCCAATCGTGCAGGTATGGCGCACGCGTGTCCCAGTCGATGATCCCGTCCGCCTGCGCCCGCTTCGGCCAGGCGCTCGCCCGGCGCGTGTCCTGCGCAATCCGCGGCGCCGAGCCGTCGAGGAGCTCGGGCACGTAGCGTCGCACGAGCTCGACGTGCGCCGCTGTCACCTTGTCGTAGAGCGTCTCCGCGGTCTCGTCCGACGCGATGGGCACTTCGACCTGGCCGACGATCGGGCCCGAGTCGGCGGTCCCGTCGGAGATTTCGAACAGCGTGACTCCGGTCCTGGCGAGGCCGCTCAGGATCGCCCACGGAATCGCGGCGCGGCCGCGATGCTTTGGCAGCAGCGTCGGGTGCATCCCGAAGACGCCCTGCTTCGGCAGGCGGATGAACACGTCGAGCACGAGCTGCGACCAGCCCACGACGAAGATCATGTCCGGCTCGACCTCGCGCAGCGCCGCGATCGTCTCCGGCGAGTTGACGTCCGCCGTCTCGACGAGCCGCGCGCCGAGCTCCGCGGCGATCTCGTCGAACGAGCACTGCCCCGAGCGGTCAGGCGCGATCGGCCCCGGCAGAGTGACCACCGCGACCACGTCCGCTCCGGCCTCGGCCGCGGCCGCGAGGCAGTCGCGGCCCATCACATCGAAGCTGACCCAAACGAGCCGCATGCGTGGCGGATCCTAGTGACGTCACAATTGGCGAGGATGGGCAACACGTCAGAGACGGCTCTCCGCGAGGAACGCCGGGTCATCACCGCGCTGTTCGCCGACCTGGTCGGCTCGACGCCGCTGGGCGAGCGCCTCGACCCCGAGGAGGTGAAGCTCGTGGTCGGCGAGGCGGTGTCTCGGATGGTGCTGGAGGTCGAGCGCCTCGGTGGCCACGTCAAGGATCTTGCGGGGGACGGAGTGCTCGCACTCTTCGGCGCTCCGGTCGCCTACGAGGACGACGCCGAGCGCGCGGCGCTCGCGGGGCTGAGGATCGTCGAGGAGATGTCGGCCTACGGCGCGGAGGTCGAGCGCTCCTGGGGCGTGGCCGGGTTTGGCGTGCGGGTCGGGATAGCGACCGGGCCGGTCGTGATGGGCGCGCTCGGCGCGGGCGGACGCGTCGAGTACGCGGCCTTCGGCGACACCGTGAACACTGCGGCGCGGCTCCAATCGGCGACGGAGCCGGGAAGCGTGCTCGTCGACCCGGCGACGCGGCGATTGCTCGAGCCCCTGTTCGAGTGGGCAGAGCCGGTCGAGCTCGAGCTGAAGGGCAAGGACGGCAGCGTGTCGGCCTCGGTGGCCCTGCGGCCACGCGCGGAGGCGGGGCGGGCCCGCGGGCTCGGCGAGACCGCCGTCGAGGTGATCGGCCGGCGAGCAGAGCTCGCTGCCGTCCGGGAGACCCTCGAGGCTGCGAGAGCCGGGTCGGGCGGCGTGGTCTTCGTCACCGGTGAAGCCGGGATCGGCAAGAGCCGCCTGCTGACCGAGCTGCGGGAGCTCGCGAGCGCGCCGGGCGAAGGCCCTGATCCACTCTGGCTCGAGGGCCGCTGCGTCTCCTACGGCGAGTCGCTTCCCTACTGGCCGTTCCGAGACCTGCTGCGGGAGTGGCTCGGCGCCGGCCGCGACGAGCCGGAGCTCCGCGTTCGCGTCTCGCTGCGCCGCGAAGTCGAGCGGCTCTTCGGCGAGCGCGGCGGCGAGATCTACCCCTACCTCGGCTCGTTGCTCGGCCTCACGCTCGAGCAGGATGCGTCTGCCCGGCTCGTCCAGCTCTCGCCCGAGGCGTTGCAGTATCGAACGTTCGAGGTGGTCGAGACCCTGCTGCGCCGGCTCGCCGACGACCGCCCGGTACTCGTCACGATCGAGGACCTGCACTGGGCGGACGCGACCTCGGTGCAGCTGGCCGAGCAGCTCGTGGCCGTGGCGGAGGACGCGGCCGTCCTGCTGGTGGTCGCCCAACGCAACGAGCGGGACCACCCGTCGTGGCGCCTCCGGGAGCTGTCGCTGCGCGAATACCCCCACCTGACGAGGGAGCTGGCGCTCCAACCGCTCTCGGAGACGCGGAGCGAGAGCTGCTGTCGACGCTCGTCGGCCGAGACGTCCTTCCCGAAGACCTGGCCCGCCGCGTGCTCGGGCAGGCCGAGGGAAATCCGTTCTACCTGGAGGAGCTCGTCCGCTCCCTGATCGAGACGGGCGCGCTCGTGACCGACGACGGGGGCTACCTCTTCGACCATTCGGTCCCGATCGAGATCCCGCCGACCGTCGAGCGTGTGCTGCTCGCGCGCATCGACCGCCTCTCACCGGCCCACCGCGACGTGCTGACTGCAGCCTCGGCGCTCGGCCGTCTGTTCGGGCTGGCGCTGCTCGAGGGCGTGCTCGGCGACGGCGGCTCCCTGCGCGAGTCGCTCCACGAGCTCCAGCGGCTCGAGCTCCTCCGCGAAGCCCGCCGCTGGCCGCAGCCGGAGTACCGCTTCCACCACCAGCTGACGCAGGAGGCCGCGTACCGGATGATCCTCGCCGAGCACCGCCGGGAGCTGCACCGCAAGGCGGCCGAGTGGCTCGAGCGCCAACACGGCGACAACCCGGACGAGGTGCTCGGGCTGCTCGCCTACCACTGGCTCGCGGCGGAGAACGAGGACAAGGCGGTCGACTACCTCGCCCGGGCCGGCGACAAGGCTCGCCAGGAGTACGCGCTCGACGAGGCGATCGAGCACTACCGCAGCCTGCTGCCGCTGCTCGAGCGCCGCGGCGAGCGTCAGGAGATCGCGCTCGTCCTCTTCAAGCTCGCGCTCGCGCTGCACACCTCGATGCGCTTCGCGGAGGCGAACGAGGCCTACCAGCGGGCCTTCGGCTTCTGGACGCCCCCGTCGTCCGGACAGGCGACCGAGCCGCTGCGGATCGCATCGAGCTTCTTGCCCAACGACCCCGACCCGAAGACCGCGATCGCGTGGCCGAACATCCAGCTCTGCATGCAGCTTTTCGACCGGCTGGTCGAGGCGTGGCCGGAGCGGACGATCGTGCCGTCGCTGGCCGAGAGCTGGGAGATCTCGGACGACGGTCTGCGGTACGTCTTCCATCTGCGCGAGGGCCTGCGCTGGTCGGACGGCACCGCGCTGACGGCGCACGACGTCGAGTTCGGGATCAAGCGCGTGCTAGATCCGGCCAGCCCAGGCTCGTCGGTCGCGATCTACTTCGCGCTCGAGAACGGCGAGGACTACTACCTCGGCCGGAACAGCGATGCCGACCGGATCGGCGTGCGGGCGCTCGACGACCGCACAGTCGAGTTCCGGCTCGTTGCGCCCGCGCCGTACTTCATGAGCGTGATGAACCGGCCCGACGCGGGGCCGCAGCCTCGCCATGCCGTCGCGGAGCACGGCGACCGGTGGACGGAGCCGGAGCTCCAGGTGGTGAGCGGCCCGTTCGCCATAGCCGAGCGAGCGGAGTCGACGGTCATCCTGCGCAGGCGCGCCGACTACACAGGGGCGCGAAGCGGCAACGTCGCAGAGGTCGAGGTCTACCGAACCGCCATCGCCGACGCGCTTCCGGGCTACGAGCGCGGCGAGACCGACCTGATCCTCGCCCGCTACACGCCGCGCCTCGCGGATCTGATGCCCGGCGCCGTCCGGCCCGATGCGGTCATCGGCTCCGCCGCCTGGTCGGCGTACATCCGCTTCGACCACGCGCACCCGGTCAGCGGCAACGTCGAGCTACGCCGTGCGCTCGCGCATGCGATCGATCGAGAGGCCCTTGCCGCGGTCAGCCCGGCGAACCTCACCGTCGCCACGGGCGGCGTCGTCCCGCCGGCGCTGCAGGGCCACACACCGGAGATCGCGCTCCGCTACGAGCCCGACCTCGCCCGCGCGTCGCTCGAGCGTTCAGGTTTCGAGGGAGAGCTCGAGCTCGCCGGGATGATGGTCTGGGACGACATCCTCGGGACGATCGCCGAGAGCTGGCGCGACGTTCTCGGCAGCGCCGTCTCGGTGCGCACCTGGTCCTGGGAAGAGGAAGAGGCGATGGAAGCGGGCGAGCGGATCCAGGCGGCCAACATCCGTGTCACCGGCTGGCTGCCGGGCTACCCCGACCCCGAGTACTACCTGCGGCTCCTCTTTCAATCGACAAGCCGGACAAACGAGGGCGGCTTCGCCGAGCCGGCCTTCGACGAGCTGATCGAACGTGCACGGCAGGAGCGCTCAGACCGCGGAAGGCTCGAGCTCTTCCACGAGGCGGATCGCTACGTCGTCGCCGACCGCGTTGCGGTCATCCCGCTCGTCTACGGCCGCAGCACGGCGTTCGTGCGGCCGAACGTCCACGGCTGGTGGGAGTTCGGCAAGAGCTCAGCTTCCTTCGCGGACCTGCGAGTCGAGCGCTAGCGGCCGCCGCCGGCCGATCCTGGCGACGAGGCTCCAGGCCGCGAGCCCGATCGCAGCCGCAACCGCTCCGCCCGCGATCACCCAGTCGGCGCCCGCGAAGTCGATCAGCTTGACCCCGCTCAGCATCAGGACGCTCGCGAGGCCAAGGCGCAGCGTGCGGTCGGGCACCTTGAGCGTGAACTGGCTCGTGAGCAGGATCCCCGGTACAGAGCCGGTCAGGAGCCAGCCCATCGTGCGCAGGTCGACGTTGCCCGCTACGAGGTGGCCGAACCCCGCGACCCAGAGCAGCGCGGCCGCATGGAAGATGTCCGTGCCGACGATCTTCGGCAGCGTCAGCGGGAAGACGAGCACCATCACGAGGCCGAAGAACGTGCCGCTGCCGACCGACGTGAGCCCGACGACGAAACCGCAGGTGGCGCCGAGCGTGAACGCGATCAGGCGGTCCCGCCGAGTCAGCAGGAATGGCGCGTCGTCAGGCTGGATGCCGCGCTGGATGAACGTCTTCGCGACGAGGCCGATCCCGCCGATCACGAGCGCGACACCGACCGCATAGGACTCGATCGACTCGGCGCCGCCGTAGTGGTGCTTGATCCACGTTGCAACGCCGACGCCGAGCAGCGACATCGGGCCCGAGCCGAGGAACATCCAGAACGTCAACCGCGCGTGCACGGTGCCGAGCCGCCGGTGCCGGACCGCGCCGAAGCTCTTGAAGATGGCGCCGTGCAGGATGTCCGTCCCGACCGCGAGCGTCGGCTTGAAGCCGAAGAAGATGACGAGGATCGGGGTCAGCAGCGAGCCGCCACCCATGCCGGTCACCCCGACGAGGCAGCCGATCAGGAAGCCGCTGAGCGTGAACTGCCAGGTCATCTAGCGATACGCGGCTATCAAGACCTCGGCAACTTCGGGACGCGAGAACTCGGCCGGCGGCAGCTCGCCGTTCGCGAGCAGCTCGCGCACCTTCGTCCCCGAGAGGAAGACGTGGTCGTCGCCGCCGTGCGGGCAGGTCTTCGGCGTCGCCATCTGGCCGCAGGCTCGGCAGAAGAACGCGTGCTCGAAGAACATCGGCTCGATCTCGAGCTCGTGCTCCGGGAACTCGTCGAAG
>VAXD01000149.1:9579-11296 GCA_005884155.1 Actinomycetota bacterium
CTGCGTGGTCGCGGCCGACGATGAAATGCGAACAGCCATAGTTCTTGCGGCAGATCGCGTGCCAGATCGCCTCGCGCGGGCCCGCATAGCGCATCGCCGCCGGGAACGCCGAGACGACCACACGCTCGGCCGGGTAGTAGCCGTCGACCAGCACGCGGTAGCAGTCGACTCGGGTCGCGGCCGGAACGTCGTCCGACTTGGTGTCGCCGACGAGCGGATGGATCAGCAGGCCGTCGACGGTCTCGAGCGCGACCTTGGTCAGGTACTCGTGCGCCCGGTGGATCGGGTTGCGCGTCTGGAAGCCGACGACGCGCTTCCAGCCGCGCTCGGCAAACGCGCCGCGCGTGTCGGCGGGATCGAGCGCGAGCTCCGGGAAGGCCGGCTCCGCCCGCTCGAAGACCGTCACGCGGCCCGCGAGGTAGAGCGGCTTCTGCGCGTACAGCCGCGCGACGCCGGGATGGGCCTCATCGGTCGTGCGGAAGCAGCGCTCGGCCTCGCGCTCGCGATCGTACTCGTAGACGTCATCGACCTCGAGCACGGCCAGCGCGCGCCCGTCCTCGTCGGTGAGCGCGACCTCGTCACCCTTCGGCGCGAGGTCGACTGCGAGGCAGACCGGCAGCGCCCACGGCAGCCCGCGTTCGAGCCGCATCTCCTCGACGACGCGCTCGTAGTCATGCCGCGCCATGAAGCCTTCGAGCGGCGAGAGCGCACCGCTCGCGAGCATGTCCAGGTCGGAGAGCTCGCGCGAGGTCAGCGGGACCTGCTCGAGCCGGTCGATGCCGTCGGGGCGCGAGCCGGTGCGGTCGACCAGCTTCCCGCCGTGCGGCGCGATCAGCGTCTGCGTCTCGGTGAGGCTCATGCGGCGACCTCGGCAGGTACGAGGCCCAGCTCCTCCAGCTTCGCGAAGACGAGCGCCGCGCACTCTTCGGCGCTGTGCTCCTCCGTGTCGACCACGAGCTCCGGATTCGTGGGCTCCTCGTAGGGATCGCTCACTCCCGTGAACTCCTTGATCTCGCCCTTGAACGCCTTCTCGTAGAGCCCTTTCACGTCACGCCGCGCGCACTCGTCGACCGAGGCCTTGACGTAGACCTCGACGAAGGTGCCAACCGGCTCGACCCAGTCGCGCGCCTGCTGCCGCGTCTCCGCGTACGGCGAGATCGCGGCCGTGATCACGGCGCCGCCCTGACGGGTCAAACGCGAGGCGACCCAGCCGACGCGCTCGATGTGCGTGTCGCGGTCCTCCTTCGAGAAGCCGAGCCCCTTCGAGAGGTGCATCCGTACGTTGTCGCCGTCGAGGTACTCGACGACGAGCCCGCGCCGGTCGAGCTCCGGCCCGACGAGGTGCGCGATCGTGGTCTTGCCCGAGCCCGAGAGCCCGGTGAACCAGAGCGTGAAGCCGCCGGGCCGGACGTGCGTCGTCTCCGGGTGCTCGGCGGCGTAGATGTGGTCGGTCATGTGCCTCCTACGGGAGTGTCGAGATGGATGCCGCATTCCAGCTTGTCGGAGCCGGCCCAGCGGCCGGCGCGCTCCTCTTCCTCGGGGCTGATCGGCCGAGTGCAGGGGATGCAGCCGATCGAGCGGAAGCCGACGTCGTGGAGCGGGTTGTACGGAATCTCGTTGACCTGGATGTACACCCAGACTCGCTTCTCGTCCCAATCGGCGAGCGGGTGCACCTTCCAGACGGCGTAGCGCTCCGACCACTGCACCTTCGGCGTGG
>VAXD01000152.1 GCA_005884155.1 Actinomycetota bacterium
CTTCACCCAGGATAGCAACGGCTGTCTGGGTGGCCACGTTGCCGCCCGAGACGACCGCGACGACCCTTTTTCCGGGCTCGAGCTCGATCTTGCCGGCGAGCAGCGCGGCCGCTGCGGCGGCTCCGGCGGGCTCCGCCGCGAGCTTCGTGCGGGCGTAGAGGAAGCGGAAGGCGTCTTTCAGCTCGTCCTCGGTCACGAGCACGACCTCGTCCACCAACTCGCGGCAAATCGCGAGCGTGTTCTCGCCGGCGAACGGCGCGTTGAGGCCGTCGGCGATCGACGTGGGCTGGACTGTCACGGGCTCGCCGACCTCCAGAGCGGCGTGCATCGCAGGCGAGAGCTCCGGTTCGACGCCGACGATCCGCACGTCGGGTCGCGCGCCTTTCACCGCGGTCGCGATCCCCGAGATCAGCCCGCCTCCCCCAATCGGCACGACCACTGCGCCCAGGTCGTCCACGTCCTCGAGCAGCTCGAGCCCGAGCGTCCCGTGGCCCGCGATCAAGAGCGGGTCGTCGAAGGAGTGCACGAAGACGCGGCCCGTCTCGTCCCGCAGCTCGGCCAGGCGCTCGAAGGCTTCTGCCGGGGCCGCCGCCTCGAGGTCGATTGCCGCGCCGTACTCGCGCGTCGCGGCCAGCTTCGCCTCGCTTGCCCCCTTCCACATGACGACCAGGCAATCGATCGCTTCCATGGCCGAGCAATAGGCGAGCGACTGGGCCGCGTTCCCGGCCGAGATTGTGATCACCCCCCGCTGTTTCTCCTCGTCGGAAAGGTGCGCGAGCACGTTCAGCATCCCGCGCGGCTTGAACGAGCCCGTCTTCTGGAAGAGCTCGGCCTTGAGCGCCGCCGGGGTTCCGATGCGGCTCGACAACGTCGCCGAGCCGAAGATCGGAGTGTGGTGAATGCGGCCGGCTAGCGTCTCCCTCGCCGCGAGGACGTCCTCGTAGGCGACGGGACGCTGAGCGGCACTCATCGGAGCGGTGATTACTCCGGCTTGGCCGTACGGTCGGGCGTGACCGTGCCGGAGTTGAAGCCCGGTACGTCCTGCGACAGCTTCGCCATGTCGCCTGTCTCTTTGGCGCGATCGGCCTCGCGCTGGGTGGCGCGATCGACGGCAGGCCCTTCAAACCAACGACGGATGCGGCTGAAGACGCTCATCCGAAAACTCCTCGTGTCTTGGCGATCGTCCCGCGGGCCGCGACGATCTGTTCGAGACCTGTCACGGTGCCAGGCACCGCAACAGAAGTGTGACACGCGGTCTCGGAGATGCGGCCTCTTGCAGGCGAAGTGACGCTCTCGTCACGCTGCCAGGCACCGTTACGTGAGTGTGTACTCCGGGCCCGAGCCGCCCTCCGGCGGGGTCAGGCGGCCGCCCTTCGCGGTGATCGCGCCGCACTGGACGCAATTCGACGCGGTCACCTCCACCCCACCGTCGATCGCCTCGTAGACCTGCGCCGGGCACATGTGCTCCCAGAGCTGCGCGAGCTCCGGCGGCACGTCCGTCCGCACGCGGATGTGGTTCGGCGCGTCGTCGCGCGTCTTGTTGCCGCTGAGGAAGACCGACGAGAGCTTGTCGAAGGTGAGCTTGCCGTCGGCCGCCGGGTACAACGCCGCGCGGCCGGTCGTGAAGACCTCGTGCGAGGCATCCTCCTCAGTCCGCGCATTCCCCGGCGGGAACGCCCCGCGCGTGGCGGTCATCGCCCCGGCCAGCGCGCCGCCGAGCCAGAAGCCGCGCTCGAACGCCTGCCGCATGTTGCGCACGCGCCGCAGGTCCTCCCAGATGAAGCTCTCGCGCAACGCCGCGTCGTAGCCGTCCAGCGCGCCCGGCCGCCACGGCGTCTCGCCCGGCTGCAGCGCCGCGAACGCCGTCTCGGCCGCCAGCCGCCCCGACTCGATTGCATAGTGGATCCCCTTCAGCGCCGGCACGTTCACGAGGCCGGCGCCGTCGCCGCAGATCAGCATCCCCGGCGCCGACAGCCGCCGCGGGAGCGAGAGGAACCCGCCCTCCGGAATCGTCTTCGCGCCCCACGCCACGCGCTCGCCGCCGTCGAGAATCCGCCGCACGAGCGGGTGCGTCTTGAGCTCCTGGAGCAGGTCGTGGACCGACAACTCAGCGTCGCGGTAGTCGAGCCCGACCACCATCCCGACCGTGACCATGTCGTCGCCCATCGGGTAGATGAACGAACCGCCGAACTCGCGGTACTTCGGCCCGGCACGCAGCGGCCAGCCCATCGTGTGGATCACCCGGTCGAGCGGCCGGGCCACGCGCCAGACCTCCTTGACCCCGAGCGCCCAGACCTGCGGATTGTCGCCCTCGAGCGCCAGCCGCCCGAGCGCGACTCCGGTGAGGTGTCCCTGCGTCCCCTCCGCCAGCACGGTCACGCGCGCCAGCACGTCCGAGCCGGGCTCGAAATTCGCGAGCTCCGCGCCGTCCCGCCCTCGTCCGCGGTCGCCCGTGCGGACGCCGCGCACGCGCCCGTCCGTGACGAGCAGCTTGGCCGCTGTCGTCTCCGGCAGGATCGTCGCCCCGCCTTCCTCTGCGCGCTCGCCGAGCCAGCGGCCCAGCTGCGAGAGCGACGCGACGAAGTTGCCGTGGTTGCGCATCGTCGGCGGCGCCGGGATCCGCATCGCCCGCCCTTGCGTCAGGAGATAGACCGACTCGTGCTCGACGCGCCCGTAGAACGGCATCTCCGAGGTCTTCACACGGCCCTTGAAGAGCGTGCGCAGCGAGCGCGGATTGACGACCGCGCCGGAGAGCAGGTGCGAGCCCGGCTGCTTGCCCTTCTCCAGCACCGCGACCGGAACGTCGCCGAGCCTCGCAGCGATCTGCGGCGCCCCTTCCAAGAGCTGACCGAGCCGGATCGCGCAGGCGAGGCCCGCAGGCCCGGCGCCGACGATCAGGACGCCGACCTGGATGCGCTCGTCGTCGGGGTCGCTCGGCGCCGCGACGAACTCGCTCGCGTCGAACGGCGGCGGGAAATCTGCGGGCTTCACGCGGCCTTGCGCTGCCTGACGAGCTCGGTCAGCTTCGGGACGATCTCGTGCAGGTCGCCGACGACCCCGAAGTCCGCGTACTCGAAGATCGGCGCGTTCGGGTCCTTGTTGATCGCGACGATCACGCTCGAGCCCTGCATGCCGACCTTGTGCTGGATCGCGCCCGAGATGCCGCAGGCGATGTAGAGCTTCGGCGAGACCGTCTTGCCGGTCTGCCCGACCTGCGCGGCGTACGGGTACCAACCCGCGTCGACGACCGCGCGTGTCGCGGCGACGGCGCCGCCGAGCGCCTTCGCCAACTCCTCGACGAGCGCGAAGTTCTCAGGGGAGCCCAGCCCACGGCCACCGGCGACGACCACGTCTGCGTCCTCGATCGACGGGCCCTGGCTCTCCTCGTGCGCCTGCTCGAGCATCGTCGCGGCGAGCGAGAAGTCCTGCAGGCGCGACTCGAACTTCTCGACCTCCGCGGTGCCACCGCTCTCGGCGGGCTCGAATGTGCCCGACCGGATCAGCGCGAGCCGGGGCTCCGAGGTCCAGCCGACGTCGGCGTAGACCGAGTCCCCGAGCTCGGGCCGCTTGCCGACGAGCTTGCCGTCCTCCACGGCAAGGTCGGTCAGGTCCCAGTTCAGGCCTGCGTCGAGCCGCGCAGCAAGCCCGGCGGCGACGTCGGCCGAGAGCACGCTCGCCGCAAAGAGCACAGCATCGAAGTCCTGCTCGCCTACGAGCGTCTCGAGCGCGTCCACGCGGGGCTGTGGCAACGGCGCGGCGAGGAGCGCGTCGTCCATCAGGTGCACGCGCGTCGCGCCGTAGCGGCCCGCGTCGGCCGCGAGCCCTTCGACTCCGGCGCCGAGGAGCACCGCCTCGACCTCGCCGCCGAGGCCTTCCCGAGCACGCCGAGCGAGTCCTTCTGCAGGACGGCTTCGTGGTGCTCGAGGAAGACGAGGAACTTCACAGCGCCTTCTTCTCGAGCAGGAACTGGACGATCTTCTCCGCGGCCGAGCCGTCGTCCTCGAGCTTCACCGTGTCGCCGCGCGCCGGCGGATCGCCCAGCGCATAGACCTCCGTGCGCGAGCCCGCCTCGCCGGCGTCGCCCGCGTCCACGCCGAGATCGCCGAGCGAGAGCGTCTCCTGCGGTTTCTTCTTCGCGCCCATGATCCCCTTGAGCGACGGGTAGCGCGGCTCGTTGATCGCATCAGAGACGGCGATCACGGCCGGCAGCGGCGCCTCGAGCACGTCGTAGCCGTACTCGGTCTGCCGCTTGCCGTGCACCTTGCCGTCCTCGCGGGAAAGCTCCGCGACCTGCGAGATCAGCGGGCGCTGCAGCCGGTCCGCGACCGCTGCCCAGAGGACCGCGCCGTCGGAGTCGCCCGCCTGCTGGCCGAACAGCACGAGGTCCGCGCTCTCGCGCTCGAGCGCCGCCCCGAGCACCCGGCTCGTGGCGACGAGATCTGACCCCGCCGCCGCCTCGTCCGACACGAGCACGACCCGGTCCGCGCCCATCGCAAGCGCCTTGCGCATCGCCTCGAGCCCGCGCTCCGGCCCGAACGAGACGATCACGACCTCCTCGACGTCGGAGCCCGCCTCCTTCAGCTTCAGGGCCTCCTCGACGGCGTTCACGTCGAACGTATTCAGCGTTCCTTCGCCGGAGCGGTCGAGCCTCTTGGTCTGCGGATCGAGCCGCAGTTGCCCGTCGGGGACGACCTTGACGCAGACGGCGATCTTCATTGCGGCGCCGATGCTACAAGCGGAACCCTCTGGTAGGGCCCTAGCACGGGGGAACCCCTGGTTCCCCCGTGAGCCCCCTCCTTCAAGGCGCAGATGAGCTCACCGAGGTAG
>VAXD01000160.1:0-2722 GCA_005884155.1 Actinomycetota bacterium
ATCGGACGATGCTGGTGGGACGACGGGTTTCTAGCTTGCGGACCCCTATGAATCTCTTCTGGGCGGCGCTGATCGTCGTGCTGGTCGCCGTCGTCGCGACCACCGCGATGCTTATCGTCCGCCGCAGGGCTCCCCAAGGCAGTTACTTCGAGGACGGCGACCGCGCGGCCGGCGTCTTCGGCGTCCTCGCGACGGGCTTCGCCGTGCTGCTCGGCTTCGTCGTCTTCCTCGCGTTCGAGAGCTTCGACACCTCGCGCAGCGGCGCCGTCACCGAGGCGCAGGTCATTGCGGAGGAGTTCGAGACGGCGCAGCTCGTGCCCGCGGCGGTCCGGGGTCGATTCTCGGGTGAGCTCGTTTGCTACGCGCGTTCCGTCGTCCATCAGGAATGGCCGCAAATGCAGTCGGGCACGCTTGGCAACGGGCACAACGCCTGGGGGATTGCGATGTTCCGCACCCTGAAGACGGTCGAGCCGCGCTCGGCGGCCGAGCAGGCCGCCTACAGCAAGTGGCTCGATCAACGGACCGACCGCGAGAGCGCGCGCGCAGACCGGACGCACGGCGCCGAGGGCGTGATCCCGACTCCCCTCTGGATCGTCCTGTTTCTGAGCGCCGGGATCATCTTCGTCTTCATGCTGTTCTTCGCCGACAGCGCGGAGCGGACGACCGTGCAAGGGACGATGATGGGCAGCGTTGCGGTGGTGATCAGCTCCACGCTGCTGCTCCTCTGGTTCCTCGACCATCCCTACAGCCAAGGCGCGGGCGGGCTACGCCCGGTCGCGATGCAACGGACGGTCGACCAGCTGACGCACGAGAAGGGCATCGCGGCTGGACGCTTCTTGATCCCGTGCGACCAGCAGGGAGCGACTAAACCGAGGCCGACGCCACCTCCGCTCTGGCGCCCAGCCGCTCGAGCAGGTGGTCGCCGACCCGAAGCGAGTTCGCCATCGCGGTCAGAGCCGGATTGACGGCGCCGATGCTCGGGAAGACGCTCGTGTCCACGACGTAGAGGTTGTCGACCTCGTGGGCCCGGCAGTCGCGGTCGACCACGGAGGTCTCCGGGTCGGACCCCATCCGGCACGTCCCCGCCTGGTGAGCAACACCCGCGACCGGGATGTCGTTCTTCATGTACGCGAAGCGGTGGAAGAGGTGGTCCGGCTCCATCCGCAAGCTCTCGAGCATCGAGCCGAGCTGCTTGTGCAGCTGCTTCTTCGGCGTCTCGTTCGTCGCCGTGTAGGCAAGCGTCAGCTTCCCGTCGCCGTCGACGGTGACCCGGTTCTCCGGCCTCGGCAGGTCCTCGGTCGAGAGCCAGAAGTCGACCGCGTGCCTGGCGATTCGCTCCAGCGTCCAGTGCGGCGCGAGCCTGGTCTGCACGGGTTTCTCGCCGCGGTACATCGGCGCCTGCGACTTGCCGACCATCTGAATGTTGCCGAGCGGGTAGTCGTGACCCTTGCCGGCGAAGTAGAAGTCGTTCAGGCCGAGCGTCTTCTGGAAGACCGTCGGGTTCTCGTCGTGCGAGAGCGCGAGCACGGCCTGGCTGTTGTGGAACATGTAGTTGCGGCCGACCTGGTCGGAGGCGTTCGCGAGCCCGTTCGGATGTTCGTCGGAGGCCGAGATCAGCAGCAGCTTGGCGGTGTTCGCGGCGCCGCAGGCGAGCACGACCGAACGTCTTCATCTCGCCCTCGTGCTCGACGACCACCCCGCTGACGGTCGAGCCGCCGTCGCCGGTCTCCAGCTTCAACACCTCCGCGTTCGTGAGCAGCTCGACGTTCGCGTGCTCGAGCGCGGGCCGTACACCGAGCACGTCGGCGTCCGACTTGCCGTGCACCGCACAGGGGAAACCGTCGCAGTTGACGCAGCGCACGCACGCGCTGTAAGGCATGTTCGCCTCGTTCAGGCGGATGCCGCAGGGCGCGTGAAAGGGGTGATACCCGGCAGCTGCGAGGTCGTCCGAGAGCTGCTGGATGCGCGGCTCGTGCGAGACCGGCGGGAACGGGTACTCCGCGCTCGCGGGCGGGTCGGTCGGATCCTCGCCATGGGCGCCGTGGACCTCGTAGAGATGCTCCGCGAGCGTGTAGTAGGGCTCGAGCTCGTCGTACGAGATCGGCCACGCGGGCGAGACTCCGTCGTGATGCTGCAGCTCGCCGAAGTCCTCTGCGCGCAGGCGGTAGAGCGCCGCGCCGTAGAGCTTGGTCGCACCACCGACGAAGTAGTGGATCTGCGGCTGGAACGGCTTCCCGTGCTCGTCGTACCACGTGTCCTCGGAGACGTAGCGGTTGTCGACGAAGACGTCCTGCGCAAGCCAGTTCTGCGGCTCGCGCGGAAGCCAGTCGCCTCGCTCGAGCAGCAGGATCCGCTTTCCAGAAGGAGCCAGGTGTCGGGCGAGCGTCCCGCCTCCCGCGCCGGTGCCGACGATGACGACGTCGTAGTCGTCCATGCTCAGTACTCCTCTGCTAGCTCGGGCAGGATGATCCGCGCCGCCGCCTCGATCAGTGCCAGATGTGAGAACGCCTGCGGGAAGTTGCCGAGGTGGCGACCCGTCGGCGCGTCGAACTCCTCCGCGTAGAGGCCGAGCGGCGAGGCGATTCGCAGCAGCCGCTCCATCAGGTCGCGCGCGCGCTGCAGCTCCCCGACGATCGCGAGCGCGGAGACGAGCCAGAACGAGCAGATCAGGAACGTCCCCTCCTTGCCGGACAGGCCGTCGTCGGTCTCGCCGGTCCGGTAG
>VAXD01000160.1:2894-3555 GCA_005884155.1 Actinomycetota bacterium
CTTCTGCAGCTGCGGGTCTCCGCGGATCTCCCCGAGCTTCGCCGCGCGATCGAGCGCGACCCAGCACATCAGCTTCGAGGAGACGTAGTGCTGAGGTGCACCGCGAGCCTCCCAGATGCCTTGATCCGGCTCGCGCCAGATGTTCGTCGCGCACTCTGCCTGCGACTGCACGATCGGCCACAGCCGGCGCGGCAGGCGCTGGCTGTGCCTCGTGTGCAGCAGGATCGAATCGAGTGCCGCTCCGAAGACGTCGTTCTGCCGCTGGTCGAACGCACCGTTGCCGATCCGGACCGGCCGCGCGCCCGCGTAGCCGGTCAGGTCGTCGCGGGTCGACTCGGTCAGGTCGCGCCGCCCGTCGATGCCGTACATGATCTGGAGCGACCCGTCATCGGTCGGCTCGAGTTCGGCGACGAATTGCATGAACTCGTCGGCCTCCCAGTTCAGGTTGAGGAAATGAAGCGCCTGGAGCGTGAACGTGGTGTCGCGGATCCACGTGTAGCGGTAGTCCCAGTTCCGCTCCCCGCCCGGTGTCTCCGGAAGCGAGGTCGTGAGCGCGGCGACCGTCGCGCCCGTCGGCATGTAGGTCAGACCCTTGATCGTCAGCGCCGAGCGCTGGATCGGGTCGCGCAGGCGGTGATCGGGGATCCGGGCGCCGCCGAGC
>VAXD01000160.1:3569-7394 GCA_005884155.1 Actinomycetota bacterium
TCGTCGTGGCCGCCACACGGGCCTCCGCGTCCTCCACGCTCTCCGGCGCCTCGAGGCCTTCAGCCCAGGTGAGCGCGCAGTAGGCCCGCTCGCCGGCCTGCAGCACATGCCGGCCGCGGATCCGGTCGCCTTCGATGTCGAGCGGAATGTCCGAGACCAAACGGAACGACTGGCCGGCACCGCTCGCATCGGCGAAATGGCGGTCGCCGTCCGTCATTGTCCACTCGGCCATCGTGCTGCCGTAGTCGAAGACCGGCTCGCAGACGACCTCGACCTCGACGTGGCCGTCGAGGCATTCGACCGTCCGGACGAGCATGTGGTCGGCGTCGTCGTCGGCCGGCGGGCGCGTGTGCGGCGTGATCGCGTCCTCGTGCGACCAGGGCCCCATCGTCAGCGCGTCGCGGACGACGATCCAGCCCGACGGCGTCTTCCACGTCGTCTCGAGGACGTTCGTGCCCGGCTTGTACGCCCGGGCGGTGGGGTGCGCGATGCCGAACGGGCCGAAGCGAAGAAACCCCGCCTCGCGGTCGAGCAGGCTGCCGAACACGCTCGGCGAGTCGAACCGGGGGATGCAGAGCCAGTCGATCGCGCCGTCGGCGGCAACCAGCGCTCCCGTGTGGCAGTTCGAGAGGAACGCGTAGTCCGCGATCGGCGGAAACGGCGACGGCGCGGCTGCGCTCTGCGGCTCGGCCACGGCTTCGTCCTTTGGGATGACCGCGGTCATCGGCAGGCTCCTTCCTTCGGTTGACGACCTACGTGATCCACGGCTCGTGCCAGCGGCCGTGTCCGGCGACGAGTTGGTCGGCTGCTTCCGGGCCCCACGATCCAGGCGAGTAGACATGCACCGGGGGTGGGGAATCGAGCAGGGGCTGCATGATCCGCCATGCTTCCTCGACGCCGTCCTGGCGCGTGAAGCGCGTGCTGTCGCCGACCATCGCTGCGTGGAGAAGCACCTCGTACGGCGTTGGCCCTTCGCCGCCTTCCGTCTCGAACTCCAGGTCGAGCGCAACCGCCGACGCGCCGGCCATGTCGGCGCGGTGGGCATCGACCTGGAGCCTCACACCGGTCGTCGGGTCGAGCCGGACCACGAACTGGTTAGGCTCGGGCCGCCGTTGCGAGTGCAGGTGGAAGCCGAGCTTCGGCGGGTGCTTGAACACAAGCCTGAGCTCCGTCGCGGTCGTTGCCAGCCGCTTTCCGGTGCGGATGAAGAACGGCACGCCTGCCCAGCGCCAGTTCTCGATGTCCAGGCGCAGGGCGGCGTAGGTCTCGGTCGTCGAGTTTGGCGCCACACCATCGATGTCCAGGTAGCCGTCGTACTGCCCGCGCACGTAGTGGGCGGGGTCGGCCGTGACGACCGCGCGGAAGAGATCGATCTCCGCGTCCTTGATTGAGGTCGGATCTCGCCGCGAAGGAATCTCCATCGCGGATGCGGCTACGACCTGCATCAGGTGGTTGACAACGACGTCCCGCAAAGCTCCGACCGGGTCGTAGAAGTGCCCTCGGTCCTCGACTCCGAAGTTCTCCGTCATCGTGATCTGCACCGACTCGAGGTGATTGCGGGTCCAGAGCGGCTCGAGCATGGCATTCGCGAACCGCAGGTAGAGAATCTCCTCGAGCCCCATCTTCCCGAGGTAGTGGTCGATGCGGTAGAGCTGCGACTCGTCGATGTACTGGTGCAGCTCTTCAGCCAGCTCGGTGGCAGAGGCGCGGTCGTGGCCGAACGGCTTCTCGACGACCACGCGTGCGTTCGTCGTCAGGCCGGCCTCCGACAGGCCCTGTACCACGCGCCCGAACAGGAACGGCGGAATCTCGAGGTAGAAAACGGGCTGCTGGGCGCCGTCGATCTCCTTGGCGACGCGTTCGTAGGTCGCAGCGTCGCCGAAGTCGCCCTCGACGTACGAGAGCCTGTCCGCGAGACGCTCGAAGACCTTCGGGTCGAGCTGCTCGCCGGTCGACTCGATCGACGTCTTCGCGCGGTCTTTCAGCTGGTCGACGTCCCAGTCGTCGACGGCCACGCCGACGATCGGGCAGTCGAGCAGCCCGCGCCTCTCGAGCCTGTAGAGGGAGCGAAAGGTCATCACCTTCGCAAGATCTCCCGTGATTCCGAACACGACGAGCACGTCGGCCGGCCGCTGGGCGTCCGCCGCAGGTGCGCGGCGGGCGATCTCCGGTGCTGCAGTCGCCATCTCGCTCCTCCCTCTAGCTAGGTCTCGACCCTGATTCGACCGGAGCGCTGATGCGTGAGCCCGGCGCCCGCCCAGTCGACGACCGCCTTCGCGCGGTCTTGGTTCGTCGGCAGCAGCGCGAGGTGGACGGTTCCCCACGCCGCCTGTGCCGCTTTGCCTTTCATCGTCTTGCCGCCCAGCATCTGGACGACGGCCGCGCCCCGTCCGATCGTCGCCATCGTGCCCTTGTCGTGGTACTTGAAGGGCTTCGTCTCCTTGCCCGCAACTCGGTGGGCGATCGTCTCGCCGGCGTGCTCCCCGGACTGGAGCGCGACCGAGCCGAGCTGGGGCAGGACCTGATCCGTCTTCGCGTCGGTTATCGCCGCGATATCGCCCACCGCGTAGACCTCGGGATGCTGGGCGAGCCGAAGCTCTTCGTCCACGGCGAGCCGGTTGCCGCGCTCGAGCTCGAGGCCGAGCGAGCGGACGAGCTCGTTTCCCTGCAGGCCGGCGCCCCACACGAGCGTGTGCGCGGACAGGACGGTTCCGGACTTGAGCGTGACGCGCTGCGGCGAGACCGACTCCACGACTTCGCCGGTCAGCACCTCGACGCCGCGCTCGGCGAGCGCGTGCTCGGTGTACAAGCGGATCTCCGGCTTGAACATCGCGAAGATCTCCGGCGAGGCCTCGACGAGCAGGATCCGCGCCTGCTCGGGCGGCACGTCGGGGTAGTCGCTGCGGAAGACGCCGCGGTAGAGCTCTGCCATCGCGCCGGCGGTCTCGACTCCGGTCGGGCCGCCGCCCACCACGACCATGTTCAGCGCCCCGTCGTCGGCGAGCTCCGGCTTGCGATCGGCTGCCTCCCAGCGCTCGAGGACGTGATCCTTGAGCCTCACAGCGTCCGCGAGCGTGTAGAGCGGGAACGCATGCTCGGCCGCGCCCTCCACGCCGAAGTAGTTGACCTCCGCGCCGAGCGCGAGGACGAGATAGTCGTATCGCTCGGGCTCCAGCTCTGCGAAACGCACCTCTCGCGCCTCAAGGTCGATCCCCGTTACGCGGTCCTGGTGGACGCGGACGTTGTCCTGCTTGTGGAAGAGATCACGGATCGGATGCCCGACGGCGGGCTGGTCGAGCAGGCCGGTCGCGACCTGGTAGAGGAGCGGCTGGAACGTGTGGTAGTCGTGCCCGTCCACGAGCACGACGTCGACATCGCTCTTGCTCAGCTTCTTGGCGGCGCCGATTCCGCCGAATCCTCCGCCCAGGATCACGACGCGCGGGCGGCCGCTCGTTTCTCCTCGAGCGCGCACGACTTGCAAAGCTACGGACCGGCGGGCTGTTCGTGGTCACCCGAAGGGGATGAAGGGTCAGGACGCTGGTGTGGGCACCACTTCAGGAGGCGTGTCCGATGGTGCGGTGGTGTCCTCGGCCTCGTACTGCGCGAGCAGCCTGCGCTCTTCTGCTCGCTTCGGGAACATGAAGAAAACGAGCGTCGCTCCCAGGAGCACCGCCACGATGCCGGCCGTGTACGCCCACTGGTCCCCCTGGAGGAATGCCGTCTTCGCTCCGGCGATGATCTGGTCCTGGATCGAGGACGGGTACCGTGAAGCGGTGTCGGCCGCGCTCGAGAACGACTTCGTCAGCTCGGCCTGCGTGCTGCTCG
>VAXD01000161.1 GCA_005884155.1 Actinomycetota bacterium
GCCGATCACGCAGCAGTTGAAGATGTTCGGCCCGATGTGCAGCAGGACGTTGTCGGTCAGGTAGATGGGCAGGTGCGTCGGATCAGCCTGGGTCTCCAGGTTCTGGATGTGAGAAGACCACCAGCTGATGTTGATGTCCGCGAAGACGACGCCGCGGCCGCTCTGCAGCAGCGTTCCCTGATTCGACGGGACGTTGATCGTGACCGCCGGCAGCACGTGCGGATTCAGGATCAGGTGGTAATTGCTGGACCCAGTCTTGTTGAACTGGGCCCGCATCGTCGCGTCCTCCAACTGCAACGCGTTGCCCGCGTCGTCCTGCGAGAGCGCGCCTCCCGCGCCGCGCGCGAAGTTGCTGCTCGTCGCGTTCGGCGTGGTGCCGTAGTCGTTGCTGGCGAACTGCGGCGAGTCGAGCGTCGCCTGGAGCACGTCGTTGCCGTTGAAGGTCAGACCGCCGACGTTGACGATAATCGGCGTGATGTCCGCCTGGATGGTCACCGAGCACGCCGAGCCTGAGCAGTTGTTCGGGTCCGCACCGACCATGTTGTAGCCGTACGTGACGCCGTTACTAGGATCGAGCGTCGACCCCCACCAGTGCGGAATCGTGCGTGTCGTCTGCAGGACGGTGGCCCCGCCTTCGACGGCAGTCAGGGCCTGCAGCTGCGAATCGGCGATCACTGCCGGGCCGCCGTTGCCGCTTGAAGCGGCTGCAGACGACACGACCGCGAGCACGATCGCGGCGAAACCCAGCAGCAAGCCAAGCTTGCGAAGTGCCATGTTGTCTACTCCCCTCTCTTGATCGCCCGGCTGGGTGGGAGCCGGGACGTCGTTAGACGGGCGACAATATAGCCCCCTCGTTCTCAGGCTGCTTCGGCCTCGTCGTCGTCGACGAGGCCGTCCAGCTTGCCGGCCAGGTGGCGAAACGCCTCCGCCTCGAGCTGGCGCACGCGCTCGCGCGTGATCCCGAGCTCGCGGCCGATCTGCTCCAGCGAGGCAGGCTCGCCGTCGAAGCCGAACCGCAGCTGCATGATCCGGCGCTCGCGCTCCGGCAGCTCGCCGACCGCCCGCCGCACCGACCGGCGCCGCAGCGTCTCCGCAGCCTCCTCGGCCGGGTCGGCTGCCGACGGGTCGGCGAACAGGTCGCCGAACTCGCCGTCCTCCTCGGAGCCGATCGCGCGGTTCAGCGAGACCGGCGCCTCGGCGGCGTCGAGCGCCTCGTCCACGTGCTGGAGCGAGAGCCCGGTCGCCTCCGCCAGCTCCTCGCGCGTCGGGTCACGCCCGAGCGTCGCCTCGAGCCGAGCCCCGGCACCCGCGAGCTTGACCCGACGCTCGTGCACGTGCGTCGGCACGCGGATCGTGGCCGACTGGCCCGAGACCGCGCGCTGACACGCCTGCCGGATCCACCAGGTGGCGTAGGTCGAGAACTTGTAGCCGCGCCGCCAGTCGAACTTCTCGACCGCGCGATTCAGCCCGATCACGCCCTCCTGGAAGAGGTCGAGCAGGGGCAGGTTCTTGTTCTGGTAGCGCTTGGCGATCGAGATCACCAGGCGCAGGTTCGAGTTGATCATCCGCTCCTTGGCCTCGGGGTCGCCGCGCTCGATCCGCTTCGCGAGCGCGACCTCCTCCGCCGCGGTCAGCAGCGGGTAGCGGCCGGCGCTCTGCATCAGCAGCGTCAGCGCGTCCGTCGAGCCCGAAACGACGTGCTGGTAGCTCTGCTCCGGGCGGACAGGGGCGACCGGCGCGAGGATCTCGACCTCGCGCGACTCGAGCTCGGCGCGCAGGGCCGCGAGCTCGTCGTCTTCGAGCTCGTGCTCGACGGCGAACGCCTCGAGGGCGCTCTCCTCGATCGTGCCCTGCTCCTCCGCCTCTTCGAGGACGGCCTGGACCGGTGCTTCATATTCGATCGTGGTCAGTTCTGCTCACTTCCTTCCCTGTAGATACGTCGCCGGGGTTGCAAATGCACGCAAACCCGCGCACATCTTCAAACGCCCGGGGCCTCTGCCTTATTCCTCGAGCAGCGCCTTCAGGCGGTCGAAATCGCGCTTCAGCTCCTGACGCGCGGCGGCCTCGACGGCGGGACCTGCCAACCGTAACGCACCTTTCGGGCGCCCTGCAGCCTTGACCTGCAGGCTCGTGCCGCCGTCGCCGCTCGGTTCCAGTCGGTGGTCGATCTCGAGCTTGACCGGGCCCCTGAGCGTCTGGAGCGTGAGCCTCCGCGGCGACTCGAATGCGGTCACCTCGAGCTCGGTCTCCCCCTTGTGCCCAAAGAGCGAGCGCTGCTCGACGATCCGCGTCCCTTCCTGGAATGGCCCGTTCGCGCGCGCCTCGAGCAGCGACTTCTGCCAGCGCGGAAGCTGCTCGACGTCGGTCAGGTAGCCGAAGACGTCCTTAGGCGTCCGTGCAATCTCCATCTTGAGCTCGACCCGCAACATGAACCAGCCGTACCCTTACCCAAATCGGGCCGGTAGCTCAGGGCAGTGTCTCTCGAAGGACTCGCAACCAGTTCCCGCTCATGATCGCCTCGAGCCCGTCGCCCTCGTAGCCGCGCTCGCGGAGCGCTTCGACGAGATTGGGGTACTCGTCCGGGGCGGTGAAGCCCTCGAGCCCGAGGCCGGCCTTGCCATCATCTCGGACGCCTTGGGGCAGATCGACCGAGACGACCTGGTCGACGAAGTCCGCTCCAAGCCCAACGTGCTCGATGCCGATCACGGCGACGGCGTGGTCGAAGTGGTCGATCCAGCGCGCGATGGTCGGCGCGTCGGGATCGACGAAGGACTTGGTCGCCATCATCCCGAGAACGCCGCCGCGTTCGGCGAGCGCCTCGAGCTGCCACTCGGCGAGGTTCCGCGGATGGTCGAGGACACCGCGGCAGCCGGCGTGCGTGACTGAGAATGGAACCTCCTCGTCGATCACGTCGCGCCAGGTCTGATCCGACGCGTGCGCGAGGTCGAGAACGACTCCGAGCTCCGCGAACCGGCGTACGAGCGCGCGGCCGGCGTCCGTCAGCCCCTGCTCCGGCGTCTCGATTCCCCCTGCGAACTCGTTCGGGTAGTTCCAGGTCAAGCTCACCGAGCGGACTCCGCGCTCCCACCACTCCTCGAACGCGCCCGGGTCGCCCTCGAGCGCCTCGAGGCCCTCCATCGAGAGCATGAGCCGAAGACGCGGGTCGTCGAGCTCGTCGCGCATCCTCACCTGACAGACGCGATCCGCGTTCTCCGCGAGTGCCCGCCGAAACTCTGCCTCCTGAGCCAACACCCGCTCGCTGGGGCGCGCGTACTGCTTCTCCGCCGCGTAGAGCGGGCAGATCTGGAGGCCGACGCCGCCGGCCTGGAGCCGCGGCAGCCAGTAGCGGTCGAAGAGCCTTTCGTCGCCGTGGCGCAGGACGAGGTCGCCGAACTTCCCTTCCTCGCGAGAGAGGACGAGCTCGAGCAGCAGGTCGTTGTGAGCGTCGACGATCACGAGGCGGAGCCTAGAGTCCGCGGACGCCTCCTGAGCGAGGGCTCACCCCGAGTGGGGCTCGCATGTCCGCGCTCGGCCGTGCGCGCCCCTGTGCCCCCTCCTTAGACTTGACCGCACAC
>VAXD01000163.1 GCA_005884155.1 Actinomycetota bacterium
CGACCGCCAGCTCGCCGATCTCGAGCACCGGACCGCCCGGGGGACCCGCTCGGCGGAGCGCGGCGCGCAGCCGCGCGAGCAGCTCTTCGACGCCGAACGGCTTCTCGACGTAGTCGTCCGCCCCCGCGTCGAGCGCCGCAACCTTCTCCTGCTCCTCACCCACTACCGACAGGAGGAGCACGGGGGCAGCCGACCAGCGCCGGAGCTCGCGGCAGACGTCGGTGCCGCGACCGTCGGGCAGGACGAGGTCGAGGATGACTGCGTCGGGCGGGCGCATCGCTGCTGTCGCAAGCGCGGCCTCAGCCGTCGCGGCGGTGTCGACCTCGTAGCCGGCACCGCGCAGGTTGGTCTGCAGCGCGCGCAGAATCTGCGGCTCGTCGTCGACGACGAGGATGCGCGCCTTGCTCACGCCTCGACCCTGGTCCGGGCAGGCGCCGCGGGAAGCGCGAGCACGAAAGACGCGCCAGAGCCTGGCCGCGGCTCGGCCCAGAGCCGGCAGCCGTTCGCCTCGGCGAAGCCACGCGCGATTGCGAGGCCGAGCCCAGTGCCGCGCCGGCTGCCCGGCCCTTGCTCGAACGGCTCGAAGATCCGCTCCAGGTCTTCCTCCGGAAGCCCAGGCCCGCGATCGTCCGTCCGAACGAGCACCTCGCCGGCGCTCGCCGAGACGGTCACCTCGACCGGGTCGGCCGGCGACGAGAGCCCGAGCGCGTTCTCGAGCACGTTCGCGAGGGCGCGCTCGAGCTGCGCGGCGTCCACGCGCACGGGCGGCGTCTCCCCCACGAACCGGACGCGAACGCGATCGGTGTCGGCGCCGAGCGTGTCGAGGGCGCGCGAGACGAGCTCGTCCACGGACCAGAGCTCCGGCGACGGGCGCGCCGCTCCGGCCTCGAGCCGCGAGAGGTCGAGCAGGTTGGCGATCAGCCGCTCGAGGCGGGCGGTCTCGAGCCGGATCGTCTCGAGCAGTGCGGCGCGGTCCTCGTCGTCGAGCTCGAGCGCCGAGCTCTCGAGTCCGCCGCTCGCAGCGCGGATCGCCGTCAGCGGCGAGCGGAGGTCGTGGCTGACCGCATGCAGCACCGCGGTCTTGACGGCGTCGCTGCGGCGCAGGGCCTCGGCGTCGGCCGCGGCGATCGCCCGCCGGCGGGAAAGGGCGGCCAGCTCGCTGACCACGACCGCGGTCACGAGGTAGACGGCGAGCGCAACCCAATTCTCCGAATCGGTCAGCGCGAACGTGTGCAGCGGTTGAACGCGAGCATGCTCGCGACCGACACGCCGAGCGCGTAGGCGAGCCCGTAGAAGACGGCGACGGGCAGCACCGCGAACAGGTAGAGCACTCCGAGGCTCAGCACAGGCGCGACCTCCTTCAACCCGAAAATCGCGCCGGTGACCACGGCCACGGCCCCTGCGCTGAGCGCGAGGCGGGCAACGTGCGTCTTCATGCAGTGAGGATACGCCCGGCTACTGGTGCGCCGCGCGGCGGCGCTCGAGGCGCTCCTCGAAGCAGCGCTGCAGGTAGTCGCCGGCCAGGTGCGGCAGGGTGCGCGCCGCGGGCGGCGGCTTCGGCATCACGATTAGCTCGGTCACGCGCTCGCCGTGACAGCGCGCGTAGGCGTCGGCCTCGTCGTACACCGGCGGCGGAGGCCGGCGCCGGAGCCACCCGAACCAGCGAGCGAAAAACGCCATCGCGATGGTCCTACCACTCGGGGCGGGCCGGGTCTAGCCGAAGCCGAGGATGAACTTCGCGTCGTCGGACATCTTGTCCGGCGTCCACGGTGGGTCCCACGTCAGCTCGGTCTGGACCTGCTCGACGTCCGGAAGCGACTGAGCCACTTCCTCGATCGACTGCTGGATCAGCGGGCCGGCCGGACAGCCCATCGAAGTCAGGCTGTAACGGATGTTCACCCGCGGCCCCTGCACCTCGACGTCATAGAGGAGGCCGAGCTCGACGATGTCCATCCCGAGCTCCGGGTCCTCGACGCTCCGCAGGGCCTCGATCACGTCGTCACGGGTCGGCATGAGGGGAGCCTAGCGCTAGTAGCGCGGCAGGCGGACTTCCTCGCGGCGTTCGCGGGCGAAGAAGTGGATGCCGTCCACGAAGCGCACCCAGTTGCAGCGGGTGCACATGACGAGCGAGTGCGTCCACGCGCTGTCGGCCTGGTAGCGGACGCCCCGGAGCAGGTCGCCGTTCGAGACACCGGTCGCGACGACGATCACTTCGCCGGGTGCAAGGTCTTCGAGCGTGAAGATCCGCTCGAGGTCCTCCACCCCGGACTCCTGCGCGGCCGCCACTTCCGTCCGCGACGTCGGCCAGAGCTGCGCCTGCAACCCGCCGCCGAGGCAGCGCAGAGCGGCCGCCGAGAGCACCGCCTGCCGAGTGCGGCCGATCCCGATCGCGAGGTGGTCGTTCGTCCCGCGTACGGCCGCCGAGATCGACGCGGTCACGTCCCCGTCCTGAATCAGCTTGATGCGCGCCCCCGCGACGCGGATCTCCTCGATTAGGTCGTGATGGCGCGGGCGGTCGAGCACGATCGTGGTGACGTCGTTGACCATCCGGCCGAACGCGTCCGCGATCGCGCGAATGTTGTCGCCGACCGGCTTGCGCAGGTCGATCTCGTCGCGTGCCTTCGGGCCGACCGCCATCTTGCGCATGTACATGTCGGGCAGGGTCTGGAACGAGCCGGGCTCGCCGACAGCAACCATCGACATCGCGCCGTACCCGCCGCGCGCGACCACGCCGCGCCCTTCCAGCGGGTCGAGCGCGAGGTCGGCTTCGATCCCGCCAGCGCCGATCGTCTCGCCGGGCCCGAGCTGGGCGCTCTCGCCGCCGGCGCCGATCACGATCCGCCCGTCGATCGGCAGTTGCTCCAGCGCGAGCCGCATCGCGGTCGCCGCGTCGTCCTCGGCGGCCTGCTGGTCTGCACGGCCGAGCCAGCGCGCGCCCGCCAGCGCCGCGCGCTCGGTCACACGCGCGTAGCTCTCGCAGAGGCAGAAGCGGCCTTCGTGCCCGGCTGCCTCGCCGCGGATTTCCTCTTCGGTCTGCGTCATGGGCCGACCGCCACCGGCTCGGCCGCCGCGAGGACGAGCTCCATCACCTCACCGATGGCATCCTCGATGTTCCCGTTCTCGATGACAGGAACGCCGTGCTTGCGCGCGCGGCCGAGGATGTGCGTCTGGATCTGGCGGATGTCGTCGAACGCGTCGAGGTACTTCTCGTACGGCCGCACGCCCACCGAGTCGCTGTCGCGGATCCAGAAGTGGCTCGCGTGCGCTTCGGGGTCGTCGATCGAGAGCACGCATTCGACCACGAGCGCGCCCTCGATCTTCGGGAGCATCCCGGGGACGAGGTGGACGCCCTCGAGCACCATCGACCAGCCTTCCTCGAGCACTCGGTCGATCGCGGCGCGCACGCCGACGAGCACCTCGCGCGTCTGCAGCAGGAAGCCGTCGAGCACCGCGTCGCCCTCGCCCTCGCCGTCCTCCTCGGCCATCGCGCGGCCGGCGGCGAAGCTCGAGTGGTGAATCGCCGGCATGAACTCTTCGGAGAAGAACGCGCGCATCGTCTGGCGGACGAAGTCGGTCGAGGTCACGCGCGTGACGCCGAGCCGGTAGGCCACGTCGGTGGCGACCGTCGATTTACCGGTGCCGGTCGCGCCGCCGAGGAGCAGGATGATCGGCAGGTCGAGCTCGTAGAGGTCGCGGTAGCGGCGGAGCCGGCGCATGGCGGCGGGGCCGTCCTCGGCTCCGAGCGTCTGGATCGCGACCTCCTCGATTCGCTCGAGCGTCGTCGCCGGACGGCCGCGCGCGGCGAGGTCGGCCTCGACGGCGAGCGCGAGCTCGTACGCGCGGTCCGCAGGGAGCCCGGCCGCCATGGCCGCCCGCGCCATCAGGCCCTTCGAGAACGGCAGCCCGTCCTCGCCCCCGAGCGGCAGCGGCTGGCGGTAGCGGCGGTCGCTCATTGCGGGACCGGCTCCTTCATGAGCGCGAGGAAGTGGTCGTCGACGCCCTCGCCGACGAGCTCGTTGTCGGCGAAGACCAGCTCGCGGCCTCGCTCGAGCGCGGTCTCGGCCACGACGTCGATCGCGGCGGCCTTGATCTCGACGAGGTAGACGTCGGCATCCACGCGCTCGAGCTCCTCGCTCAGGGCGTCGCGCCGCGCGAGGTTGCCGGAGACGTGGACCACCGCGGCGCCGTGCCGCTCCGCCAGGTGCCCCGCGAGCGTCTCGTGCACGAATCCCGGCGCCGTCGAGAAGTACGCGACCCGCCGGCCCGTGACAGGTTCGACCGGCCGCGGCCGCAGTTCGACCGGAAGCACCGGCACGTCCTTCACTTCCGCGATCGACTCGAGCAGAGGCCCGCTCGCGCCGCCGGTGACGACGACGAGGTCGGAGATCAGGATCCGGTAGGCGTTCAGGTACCCCGTGGCAACTTCCACCGGCTGCGATGAGCTCGTCACGAGCACGCGCCCGTCGACCGCCACGGGCGGGATCGCCGCGCCGCTGCCGTCGAAGACGACCACATCCGGCCCGCGCTCAGCAGCCAAGGCCGCGCCCGCGAGCACGTTCGACTCGCCGGTCGTCCCCGCGAGCCCGCCGCCGCAGCGCCGGCAGCCGATCGTCGGCACTCCGGCGAGCGCCGCGGTCTCGAGGTAGTCCGAGGCGGCATGACGACCCGAGCGCGAGAGCTCGAGCAGGCGCTCGAGCGACGGCCGCGGCTCGGCGAGCTCCGGCTCCGGCGGCCCCCCGCGGCCCATCGCCACCACGACCACGTCGCGATCGCGCGCGAGCAGCCGCGCGACGTGACCCGTGACGGCAGTTTTGCCGACGCGCTTGCCGGTCCCGACCACCGCGAGCGACGGCAGCGCGAACGGCTCGAACGCGGGCGGCTCGAAGCGGAAGTCGTGCCCG